>DUES01000200.1 GCA_011192055.1 Dehalococcoidia bacterium | reverse complement strand
TGCTTATAACTTCCGGTTTTTGCATAGACATTGACAGGTTCTCGATTCATCAGGGACCGAACAATGTCAATATCATGAGTAGCGGAATCGATTACGATACCTACATCCCGAATTCTTGGCGAGTATGGGCCGACCCGGCGAGTGGAAACCGTTATCAGTTTGCCCAAAGCACCACTTGCAAGAATTTCTTGCAGTTTCCTGACCGCCGGATTAAACCGCTCGATGTGGCCAATCATCAATATAGCATCGTGCTCTTTCGCTGCTTTTATCATCCGGCCGGCTTCAGCCGTTGTTGACGCGATCGGTTTTTCTACCAGGCAGTGGGTGCCCTTATTTAGAAAGTCAATAGCTACCCGACTATGCAGGCTGGTTGGGACAGCGATGCTTACAGCATCGACTTTGCCAATCAAATTCTGATAATCCGGATACCACGTTGTTGAATACAGATTAGCAACCTCGATACCCTTGGCCTCATCCTTATCCACTACACCCAGAATATTACATCCGAGTTCTGAATATATCCTCACATGGTTGTGTCCCATGACACCTGAACCGATTACGGCAACATTCACCATTTTATCTATCTCCCAAGCCCATGATATTCAAATCCGCATCGTCTCGCTTCAGCCGGGTCAAGTATATTTCGGACATCAATAATTACCCTGCCATTCATTATTGAACCGAGTTTATTGAAATCAAGGGAATTATATACCGAGTGCGCCGTGGAAATAATAACGGCATCTGCTTCCCGGCAGGACTTGTAAATATCAGTATCGACCTCAAACGGGAACACTTCATCGGTCAGGTATGGATCGTGGACTACAACCTCTTTGTTATTCCTTTCCAGTAGCTCCACCAGTTTCAGCGTATGCGAAGTTTCAAACGATTTGATGTCTTTTTTAAAGCTAAGACCGAGAACGGTTACACGCTTAACTGTTTCGCCAAGCATGTCGACAACATACTGGAAAACAGAGTTATTTAAATCTCTGGCCGTCTTTATTAAGCGTGGCGCATAATTCCGTCGGGTCAGGTCACTGATAATGTAGTAGGGGTCCATGGGGATACAGTGCCCGCCGACAAGACCAGGCTGCAAGATATGGCAGTAGGGTTGGGAGTTCGCCGTATCAATGAGTTCCTGCACATCCACACCGTATATGCTGCAAATCTGAGCCAGTTCATTGGCAAAGGCGATATTGACATCACGGTAGGTGTTTTCCACTACCTTATCAAGTTCCGCGGTTACTAAATTGCTCATACTCATGATACCGGGTGCGAATGTTGCGTATATTAAGGACAAAATCATACGGCTCTTAGAGTCGATGGCCCCCACTATTTTCGGGTATGTTCTCAGGTCACGAAGTACTTGCGGTGCCTGGGTCCTCTCCGGTGAATAGGCCAGTCCAAAATCAGTCCCGGGTATCAGCCCGCTTTCTTGCTGGATTATTGACCCCAGTGTATTCTGAGTCGTACCTGGCGGCACTGTACTCTGCAGGACGACCAGTTTCCCGGGCGTCATTATCTTTGCCAGTTGATGGGAAACACCAATTACGGGGCCGATATCCGGCTCTTCACCCGTAATCAGTGTCGGAACGGCAATGATATAGACATCGCATTGAGCGGCATCCTGC
Organism: Dehalococcoidia bacterium; assembly: GCA_011192055.1. Next base: position 11,372 of record DUES01000200.1, on the reverse strand, counting down.
AAGGTTAAGGTTGCCTTTAATGTGCCCTGCGAGACCACCCTGTGAATCAGTTCGGATAAACCGTTTTCATCGGTGACAGGAGAACTGCCGCTATTAATAATAGAGACAGTGTTTTCATTGATGTCTACACCCAGCACCTGGAAACCCTCGCCGGCTAAAGTGGCTGCAAGGGGTAATCCCACTCGTCCCAGACCAATGAACCCGATAGAGACATCGCGTCTGCTAATCCTGGCTTCAATATCTGTCCCGGATAAATTATAGACCATTCAGATCTCTTTATGGAGCACAGTTGCCGGTGTACCGACCACTGTTTCCCCTGCCCCTACATTTTTAGTAACTACCGCTCCAGCACCAACGACAGCACACTCACCGACAATAATCCCGGGAAGAACAGTCGCATTGGCTCCAATACGGGCGCCTTTCTTGATTGTTGCTCCTGTTAACTCGGCTCCCTGTACCATGTATTTATCGTTGGTTGTGACTGAGCATGGTCCCATGAAAACGTCATCTTCAAGTACGGTATTCGCGGTAACATAGGCGTTTGTCTGCATACTGACGTTATTGCCGATACGGCAGTGACCGTCAATAACCACACCGGTGCCGGCGAGTACATCGTCACCAATCACGGTGTCCTCCCTGATGAGGGCATGATGTCCGGTTTTAAAGTTATCCCCAATGGTAACACCGGAATAGATAATAGTACCGCTTCTTATTCGTGCACCTGGACCGATGACAAGTTTGCCACCATCCTGGTGACCAAGTACGACACCGTCGTCTATTATGGCCCCTCCACCTATTTGCACATCACCAATACTGATTACTCTGCTATTCAGGATTTAAAGCCTCGATAATTGTCTCCAGGTCTTGTTGGGAGAGTGAAGGATGAACAGGCAAAGATAACACTTCGCCCGCCACCTGTTCAACCTCAGGCAGCAAATCAGTGTAACCCAGTGCCATAAACGATGGCTGTTTATGAATAGGAATAGGGTAGTGTATAGCACAACCGATACCTTTTTCCTGYARATGTTGTTGCAGGGMATCACGGGACCGTGGGTAATCTGMGGTAACTCGTACCGTATACTGGTGGAAAACATGGACTAAGTCATTACCGACTGTTGGTGGAACCARCCCTTTGAYCTTGCTGATAGCATCAGTAAGGCAGGCAGCGTTCTGGATACGCCTGTTGTTAAAYTCRTCSAGATGAGCGAGTTGTGAAAGCCCGATGGCGGCGGCAATATCGGTCATGCGGAAATTGTACCCTATAACCTCATGGCGGTAACGCTCCCGCTGMCCATGGTTTCGCAGTACGCGGACAGTATCAGCTACGTTGGCATCATTAGTGGTGACCATACCGCCTTCTCCGGTAGTCATGTTCTTGGTCGGATAGAAGGAAAAGCAGCCGGTACCGAAAGAACCCGCCTTTCGCCCATGGTATTCAGCCCCGTGAGCCTGGCAAGCGTCTTCAATCAGCGCCAGATTGTGTTTACGGCACAATGCCTCAATCTGCTCAACCTCAAAGGGTTGTCCATACAGATGAACGGGCAGCACGGCACGGGTCCGTGAGTTAATAAGTTTCTCGATACTCTTTGGATCAATATTGAAAGTAACCGGGTTAATATCAGCAAAGACTGGTTTCGCACTACAATAGAGAATTGAATTTGCTGAGGCGATGAAGCTAAATGGGGTAGTAATTACTTCATCACCGGATTTTATGCCGGCAGCCAACAGGGCTAATTGTAATGCCGTGGTTCCATTTGACGTTGCCACAGCGTATTTTGTACCGCAATATGATGCGAAATATTTTTCGAAGGTTTCTACCTTTTCACCCTGCGCCAGCTTACCGCTTGCCAATACTGAAACAACCGAATCAATGGTAGCTCTATCTATTATCGGTTGTGCTATCGGGATCATTATTTTTCCTATTTGACTTAATATGCATTGCTTACAATATATACGTACATTATACGCATTATTGCTGTTTTTTTAACCTGTCTGCCGCCGATGATTGCTATGATTGTCAGGCTGTTAATACGGTTTAGACAACCTGCTTTATTACAGTAAATTGATTATAACCCTTTCTTTATTGGTCAATCAACAGGTGGTACTCGTATAGTAGACCAGTACTGACGTCGAATGTCAATAATGGGCACCAGGCCCTTCATGCTGCCAGCAGTCCTGCATAGTATCTTTGCTCGCAGACCACAGGTGACAGGAAGCCGAGTCTTTCCTGCCGGCACTGCCGATTATTGAAACTCTCGGTATACTCGGTAATATCCTGCACCGCCTCCCAACAATGACTTTCACCTCCTGTTACCGGATGGAATTATCTTCACGATGAAAGGTGGTACCAGAGCCCTGAAGCCCATAGTACTCTATGCCTGCAGTATTGCGCTTTATGGATTACGGGAGTTACTTGATTACCGGTTCTCATCGCTGAATCGATTTGTAAGCCTCATCTAACTGGTACAGACCGCACGAGCCATAAATGCCGGACATGAGTGTGTAGTTTTACCGTACGTGGCTCGGTCTGCTATTATTGCTTTGGAACGGTGCAGGTGTACCGGTACCGGAAGGAGGCCCCTCTTAAATTGACCATGAATATTAGTATTTCTTTTCTTGGCGCAACCCGTAATGTCACCGGCTCTAGTTTCCTGGTTGAAGCAAACGGTACGAAGCTGCTGGTTGATTGCGGACTCTACCAGGAACGTGAATTCTTACACCGTAACTGGGATAAATTTCCTTATTCACCGGATACCCTGGATGCGGTGTTGCTGACACATGCCCATCTTGACCATTGCGGTCTGCTGCCAAAGCTGGTCAGAGAAGGATTTAACGGCCCTATTTACTGTACCGGCGCCACTGCCGAGATTAGCAGGATAATACTCCTGGATTCGGCACGCATACACGAAGAGGATGCCGAGTTTAAGAGGAACAGGCACCGGCGTGAAGGAAGGTACGGACCTCATCCCGTTGTTCCCTTGTACACGACTGACGATGCTACTGCAGTTCTCCCTTTATTTTCCCATGTGAAGTACGGAGAAGAAATGCAACTGAGTGAAGGAATCCGGGTTGAGTTCAGGGATGCCGGGCATGTTCTTGGCGCGTCAGTTGTAAAGGTCAGGATTAATGACAACGGGGAAGAGAGAACCATAGTATTCTCCGGGGATGTCGGCAGGAGAGACAGACCTATACTGCGAGACCCCGCTATCTTTGAAAATGCGGACTACGTGCTGATTGAGTCTACTTACGGAAACAGGCAGATACCTGCTGCACATAATACCACCGACGAACTTGCCGAGATAGTAAACAAGACGGTAGCTGCCGGAGGCAATATTGTCATTCCCAGTTTCGCTCTCGAAAGAGCGCAGGAGGTACTCTATTGCCTTAATGAACTCCTCCTTGAGAACCGTATACCGCACCTTATGACATTTGTTGACAGTCCCATGGCCATCAGCATTACAGAAGTATTTGAACGTTTCCCGGAGTATTTCGACGAAGAGATGCGGGCACTGATACGCGATGGGAATTCGCCCTTTGAACTGCCGGGTCTGAAATTTGTCAGAACAGTGAATGAATCAAAGGCCATAAATCATGTAAAGGGCAGTGTGGTAATTATTGCCGGTTCCGGAATGTGTACCGGCGGCAGAATAAAACACCACCTGGTATCCAATATTTCCCGACCGGAAAGCACCATACTTTTTGTAGGATACCAGGCAGCAGGAACACTGGGAAGGCATATAGTTAATGGTGCCAGAAAGGTCAGAATACTCGGGCAGCACTACCCGGTACGGGCAAGAATTGCCCGGTTGAACGGTTTTTCGGCACACGCCGGGCGGGACCAGCTTCTGAAATGGTTAACCGGACTGAAGAAATCGCCGCGGCATGTATTCGTTGTCCACGGTGAAGAAGAATCTGCCTGTGACTTTGCTGACCTGATACGGCAGGAGACCGGCTGGGAAACATCGGTACCTGCGTACCAGGACAAGGTTATCCTTCAGTAAAGGTATAAAAGGTATAAACGGAAGGTCCGACTTATGGTCTGCTTGCTGTAGTATCGGATTTCCGGCTGTTCCCCGCTTTAACGACCAGTATCAGTCCGCTTTTAAGATAAGCCCGGCCTGATTCCTGGAGATGATGGTTTCTGAGTATTTCTTCCAGTCCGCCGCTCTTTACATAATCCCTGAAACCACGGTAATGCGAACCGCCTGCAATGAATTCTATTATCCTTACAAACAGAGCCCATACATTCCGGGGTAAAGGGACCTGGAAATCTGCCAGGACCAGGAATCCGTCTCGACTGACAACGCGCTTCATTTCAGAGATGATATCATTTCGGACCGATCTTTCCTTATCATGCAGCCCGAAAGTTACTGACGCATAATCAAAATGATTATCCGGAAATGGCAGGCAGGCTGCATTACCGAGTATAAAAGCCGTGGCGGTTAAGTCATCCCTGGTCCTGTTTTTCGATGCTGTTTGTAACATGGAAGGGTCTATGTCTATCCCGGTAGCCCTGATGCCGAGTCGGCCGTACTCAAGGACCTGTGCTCCGGTTCCGCAGCAGACATCCAGCACCCGGTCGCCGGCATTCATACCGGTATACCGGGGAACAAACTCCCTGACATCTCTCAGAAGAGGGTCTATGACAGTGCCATAGTTTATGATAAACATAACGCTACATGATACCACATATAAATCAGGTAATGGTCAACATCTCCGGTGAGTAAAAGAACAGAAAGTAAAGAGAGTTTAAAGTCAGCATATATCGGACTGATTCATCAGAGTGAGTGGGGTGAGTGAGGGGATTCGAACCCCCGATCTCCAGGGCCACAACCTGGCGCCTTAACCGCTAGGCGACACCCACCATAATCAGTAAATGTGTGCTTGAAACAGACATTGCCATTATACCTGAACGCAGGGCGCGCTTTCAATATGTGCCAGGCTACCTTAGTCCCTATGGGGTTAACATAATCCCTATGGGATTGCTTCGCCGCCTGCGGCTTCTCGCAGTGACAGGTGATGTTTCACACAGAGAATCCACTGTTTGCGGGGCTGCGCCAGTGTCTTCGCCTGCGGGTTCCGTTGACTGCTGTTCACTTCTGTTAATACAGTAAGGCTCATTTGATTTAACTACTGATGAATGGTATACTCGTGAGTAAAATTCCATCCGGGAGAAGACTGTCACAGACCGGGGCAGTCTTTGGTATATACCTGGTGAGCAAAGAAGGTAACAACTTTGAAACAGGCTCTGTCAGGCGTCAGGGTACTGGACGTCACTCATTACATTGCCGGACCTTATTGTACCAAGCTACTCGCTGACTATGGCGCCGATGTTATAAAAGTTGAAAGACCCGGTATCGGTGATGGTGCCCGGAGGATAGGACCCTTTTACGGGGACGACCCTCATCCGGATAAAAGTGGTCTTTTCCTCTACCTGAATACCAATAAACGCAGTATCACCCTGAATCTGAAATCAGAGACCGGTATCAGGATATTCCGTGAACTGGCAGCAGGTGTTGATATCCTGGTGGAAAACTTCAGCCCGAGAGTGATGCCGTCCCTGGGCCTGGACTATGAAAGTCTGATTGACATAAATCCCGGGCTGGTGATGACCTCTATCTCCAACTTCGGGCAGACCGGCCCTTACCGTGACTACAAGGCGACGGAGATTGTTGCCGATGCGATGGGCGGCTGGATGAGCATAATAGGTCATCCGGACCGCGAACCGCTAAAACCCGGTGGGAACCAGTCCCAGTTTGTCAGCGGGCTTTTTGGGGGACTCGGGACAATGACAGCCTTCCACGGTAAAGAGTTGAACGGAGTCGGGCAGCACGTGGATATATCCCTGATGGATGCCGTAGTCTACATCCAGATGAATATCACCCAGATATATCACTACTACGAAAGGATTACCACCAGAATCGGCAACGTAGTACTGCCGCCACCCGGTTCGATACTGCCGTGCCGGGATGGTTATATCGGGGCAATTGCCGTTACCAACAGCCAGTGGAAATCACTTTGTGAATGGATGGGGCAGCCGGAACTGGCCGAGGATGAAAGGTTTCTTACAAGGATTCATCGCACCGAAAATCTGGACGAGCTCAATGCTATGCTGATACCATGGTTACTCGACCACGACCAGGAGGAGTTACTGAAAGAGGCGCAGCGGCGAAGGATTCCTTTCGGTATCCCGGCCGGGACAGACCGGTTGCTCAATTCCAGGCACCTCAACGAAAGGGGCTATTTCGTAGATGTTGAGCATCCGGCCACAGGAAAAATCCGCTATCCGGGAGCCCAGTTCAAGATAGGGGAGCTACCCTACGAGCTGAAGCGGGCACCGCTGCTGGGTGAGCATAACGAAGAGGTCTACTGCGGTCAACTCGGCTACAGTAAAGAAGACCTGGTGAAGTTGCGGGAACTGGACGTTATCTGAACCGCCCTGCAACTGGTGGAAGGACGGAGTGTATGCCGAGCTTACCATTGGAAGGATTACGCGTAATAGATTTATCCATGTGGTTTGCCGGCCCTATGGGCAGCAGGCTCCTGGCCGATATGGGCGCAGAGGTCATCAAGGTAGAATCACTGGGACACATTGACCCGTGGCGGGGGCCTGCCAGGGTTACGCCGATACTAATCGAGCGGATGCCGGATATGGCATCGGTTGAAAAACCGTATAATCACTCCGCCGGATTCAACCTGCAAAACCGGAACAAACTGGGGATAACGCTTGATTTGCAGACCGGACAGGGTAAGGAAATATTTAAAAAACTGGTCAAGATAAGTGATATTGTCCTTGAGAACTACAGTCCCAGGGTAATGAACAGCCTTGGCATTGACTATCCTGTCCTCAGAGAAATCAATCCTGCCATCATCCTCATGTCGTTACCGGCGCTGGGCAGGAGTGGCCCGGACAAGGACCATATTGCCTTCGGTCAGACGATAGACTGCATGAGCGGAATGGCGTTCCTTACCGGTTATCTTGGTGAGGAACCAATGTTGCAGAGCGGCCTGTCCTACGGAGACCCCCTGTCGGGTATGAACGCCGCCTTTGCTGTACTGGCGGGACTCAGGCAGCGCCGTAAGACCGGCGAGGGGATGCATATCGAAATCTCACAGGTTGAGGGTGTTATTTCTTTTAATGCTGATTCGATTATGGACTATACAATGAACGGGCGGATTCATGAGCGGATGGGCAACCGGCATCCGTCAATGGCGCCGCATGGTTGTTATCGCTGTAAAGGTGAAGACAGGTGGGTTGTCATATCTATTCCATCAGACTCGGCATGGCAACGGTTCTGCCAGGTATTAGGACAGCCGTCCTGGGCGGAGGATGCCCGTTTCAGAGACCTGCCGGGCAGATACAGCCACCAGGATGAACTGGACAGGCTGATAGAAAGCTGGACTGTCCGGTATGACCATTACGCGGTACTGGATGTATTGCAGAAAGCTGACGTTCCGGCAGGGCCGGTCCTGGATGCAGGGGAACTGACTAAAGAACCGCACCTGAATGAGCGTGGCTTCTATGAAGAGGTTACTCATCCCGAAGCGGGCACGCATTACTATGTCGGCATGTACGCTCAGTTTTCAAAGACACCGGGAAGTATCCGTATGCCGGCACCCTGCCTTGGTGAACATAATCACTATGTCCTGGGAGAGATGCTGGGGATACCTGAGGAAGAGATAGCTGAGCTGGAGGAACTGGGTATTATCGGGACAGATGCCCTGGAGGAACAGCAGGGCGGTATGTTCTAGTAATACTATAATACTCGTTGCTGCAACCTGCAGGTAATCCGTAACCATCTGATGCAAGAAATGATAACTCTACTGTATATACAGGGTTGTTGTATTAGCATAATAGACACAAGAAGTAGCGAAGAAAGAGAGGTTTGAGATGACTGCTGTACTGGAAGGTATTAAAGTTCTGGATGTTTCACAGGTAGCTGCCGTTCCAATGGGTGCCCGGCACCTGGGTGACTACGGCGCCGACGTAATCCACGTAGAGCACGCTACCAGGGGTGATTCATGGAGAGTGCTACAGGCGGGGCATGGTGGCGGTGCCGGTGTGCCCTCCGAAATCAACTACAACTGGGAAGCCTTTAACCGTAACAAACGCAGTCTTGCCCTGGACCTTTCTCATGAATCAGGCCGGGAGATTCTTTATAAACTTGTTGAAAATGCCGATGTCTTTCTGACAAACCTGCGTTTACCCGAAAAGGAGAAGCACAAAATAAGCTACGAAGCTCTTAAGCTTGTTAATCCGAAGATAATATACGGCTCGCTGACCGGACATGGTACAAAAGGATTTAACCGCGAGACCCCGGCTTATGATACCACCGTTTACTGGGGAAGATCAGGGGTCAGCAGTACTTTAACCAATCCGGGCTTGTCAGGGCCAGCCCTGCGTCCGGCTTTCGGTGATGTGGTTGCCGGTATGAGTCTGGCTTTCGGTGTCATGATGGCCCTCTATCACCGGGATAAAACAGGACTGGGACAGGAGATAAACATATCTCTCCTGCTTACCGGTATTTACCAGTTAACCTTTGATGTTTCGGCGGCACTGGCGACCGGACAGGACATCGTGCAGTACCGGCTTAATCCACCCGAGGTACTTGACCCTGACCTTATGAAACGTCGGGACGGGCTTATTGCACAGGTACAGGAATCAATGGCCCAACTCGGTGATTTGTATCGTGAAAATGCGCCCAATCCCCTGGCAAATCTGTTCTATACAAAGGACGGCAAGCGTATTATTTTCAATGCGCTGCAGCCGGACCGGTTCTGGGCAGAGTACTGCCGGGTGATAGAGAGACCTGACCTCGTGGAAGACCCGAGATTTTCAACCACCGAAGCCAGGGCGGAAAACAACACGGAGCTGTACCATATACTGCGAGACGCCTTTCTTACCAAAACTCTGGAAGAATGGACACCGGACTTTGTTAACTTGCCGTTTGCCCCTATGCAGGATACCGTAGATGTTGCCAATGACCCCCAGGCAATAGCGAATGATATGTTCATACCTGTTGAGCATCCGACATATGGCCCGATAAGGGTTATCGCCAGTCCTCTTGACCTGAGCGAAACCCCGGCCACATACCGGTTACCGGCACCCGAGTTCAGCCAGCATACCGAGGAAATACTGCTGGAGATTGGTTACAGCTGGGAAGACATCGCCGGATTTAAGGAAAAAGGCACCATAGCCTGACGAATTGAGGGCTGTTTTTACCGGGAAGGTACATATCCTGCAAGACAGCCGGTGTCAACTGCCGTATGGTTGAAATATTGGTGGCTGATTCAGAAAAGTGGTTAAAGCTGGTCAGTCCAGGTAAGCGGTTAACTCGGTCATGGTGTTGATGCGGGGACAGTCCGTTACCTCGGGATAGACATCTTCACGGTCGAGGAGTACCGGGCCGATACCTACACCCCTGGCACCGACGACATCGACACTGTACTGGTCGCCGACATGCAGTGCTTCTTCAGGAGATAGTGCGGCTTTCTCGAGGGCAGCCATGAAGATGGGAGGGTGAGGCTTTTCTGCTCCCACCACGGCTGAAGTAAGAGCAAAATCAAGATATGGTTGCAGACCCACTTCTCTGCACAGGGAATCTATATCCCGGTTCAGGTTGGTCAGCAGACCGATAGTAAGGTTACGTTCTTTAAGTTCCTTCATGGTGGGAAGTACATCATCGAAGAGAATGAATTTCATTCCGGCGAACAATTCAAGTGACCGGGTGAAAATTATTTGTGGCATATCCCCGGAAACCTTCACGCCGGCCCTGGTAAGCATTCTTTGCTGCTGCCGGATGAACCTGTTCGTCCGTTCCTCATGCGTAATATCCCGTATTGAAGTTGCAGTATTTTCTTCATAGAATTCCCTGTCCGATAGCAGCAGGGATGGGCGTAAGTCATCCGGTGACACATTAAAGCCAAGTCCATTAAGGACTTGGCTTAGTATATGTTCGCGGGGAGGATAATAGTGAGCCAGGGTTCCAAACCAGTCGAAAAATACCGCTTGTATCACAACGGTCCCCGGTTATTCGTCTTTTACGCCAAAGTCTGTAACGTAGTCTACAGCATTCTGAACGGTGAGGATTTTCTCAGCGTCTTCGTCAGGTATTTCAACCTTGTTGCTCGAGGTGCTGAATTCTTCCTCAAGAGACATTACCAACTCTACGAGGTCCAGAGAATCTGCGCCCAGGTCATCGACGAAACCTGCCGTAGATACTACCTCGCTCTCATCAACGCCGAGCTGTTCTGCGACTATCTTCCGTACACGCTCTAGTATGGTTGCCACTTTTTCCCTCCTTCAGGAAATGAGTCATCTGTTAACGAGAGTACTTACCGCACCCAGAACCCCGTTCACGAACCTTGAGGAACTGTCACTGCCAAACGTCTTGGCAAGTTCAATAGCCTCGTTGATGGCTACTTTAACCGGAATCTCATTTTCAATTAACAACTCATATATTGCCAGTCTCAGGATGCTCCTGTCAACTACCGCAATCTGCGAGAGCGGCCAGGCCGAGGCAAAACGGCGGATATACTCATCAATCTGTTCCTGGTTGCGGACAACCCCGTTGACAAGTTCCCGCGCAAAATCCTTATTTACCTCCGGGAGGTCACTTTCAGCCAGGATATGGTCCAGGACAATTTCCGGGTCATGCCCGGTAGAGATTATTTCGCACAGGGCTTGAAAAGCAACTGTCCTCGCTCTGCGCCGTGCTCCCGGCATCTGGGTAGCCCCCCATCCATACATCCTACCAACTGACTTTAACAGAAGTGGACTGTAAGGTCAATTCAAAACAACATTAAGGTAAGCCCTGCAGGACTATTGACAGGCGGGCAATAGTAAGCTATAGTGCGTACGTTTGTGTACAAAACGTAATCCTTAGGAAACATACCGGAGCAGATGCCCGCAGCACAGGAGGTGATGCTTATTAACTGAGGGTGAGTGATACCTGAATACAAGGTGCCTCTCAACACACTCCCGACTGAAGACATGTGAATCAAAGATAAATAGAGGAAAAGAAGATGAAGAGAGTAATATTGGGGGTGGTTGTGGCAGTGGTGTTAGTTAGCCTTCTGGCGGTTCCGGCTATAGCGGGGAAGGGCAAGGGTAATAGTGACTGTACCACTATACAGGATGGAGTGTTAGTCGATTCCGCCGGAAACTTGATTACGTTAGGATATGACCAATGGGGATACAACTATCAGTCACACATATTCCGCGGATTATATGACAACAGTAGCCGCCCTGATCCACCGGTCACTGAATGTGAAACGCAATTAATTATGAAATGGAATGACGCCTGGCTGAGCAACAGGGATTGTGATGGTGATAACTTGCTGGACAGGCATTACGGCTTTGCTAGCTACAT
>DUES01000020.1 GCA_011192055.1 Dehalococcoidia bacterium | reverse complement strand
TCAGGGCAGCCGCTTTGTCAGGGCTCTGATGCTTTCCTCGCAGGACGTACTGGCAAAGCACCCGGTGAATGCGGCACGCGTGGCCCGCGGTGACATACCGGCCACGATGATATGGCTGTTCTGGGGAAGCGGCACTCCACCCGTAATGCCCGCCTTCAAACTGCATCATGGACTTAACGCAGTAATGACGTCCGCTGTTGACCTGCTTAACGGGCTGGCTCAAATGGCGCAGATTGATGTGCTGGATATTCCCGGAGTTACCGATGGCCTTGATAATGACTACGCTGCCCAGGCGGCCGGAGCACTGAAATCCCTCGGCGACCATGACCTTGTCGTGGTCCATGTTGAAGCTCCGGACGAGGCCGGACATTCCGGTTCGGTAGAAGATAAAGTAGAAGCCATACAACGGATAGACAGGGACGTTATCGGTCAAATCCTTTCCCGGGGCAATGAGGAACTGCGTGTGCTGATTATGCCTGACCACCCCACCCCCGTGATAAAAAGGACACATACGGCGGAGCCGGTACCGTTTCTGCTCTGGGGGAACGGGTTCACGGGCAACGGGGCGCACAGGCTGACCGAGGCTGAAGCTGGCGGCACCGGATTGTTTATTGAACCCGGCCATGAAATAATACATAATCTAATTAGCTGAACCGGAGCCGCTTTTTACTCGTATCAGGCCGGAGACAATGCCTGCGTAACGGAACTCTGGAGCCCGGAGAAGGAAATGACCTTAATAGTACAGAAATACGGTGGTTCGTCGGTGGCGGACGCTGAAAAAATAAAGAATGTAGCCCGGCGCATTGCGGTAACCAGGGACGAGGGCCATGAGGTGGTCGTAGCCGTTTCTGCCATGGGCAAGACTACCAATAACCTGATAGAACTCGCCTACCGGGTCAATGAGCACCCGGATGGTCGTGAGCTTGACGCCCTGCTTTCTACCGGGGAGCTTGTATCGAGCACGCTGCTGGCAATGGCCCTGGAGGCTATGGGATATGAAGCAATCAGCCTCAGCGGTGCCCAGGCAGGCATCAGGACGACCGCTACTCACCGGCGGGCACGTATCCTGCAAATTGAATCGAAACGCATTGAGAAAGAGCTTGAGAATGGAAATATCGTCATTGTCGCCGGTTACCAGGGTATAACCGACGAAATGGACGTAACCACCCTGGGGAGAGGCGCTTCGGATACTACCGCGGTTGCCCTGGCAGCCAGCCTGAAAGCCGAGGTCTGCCAGATATATACTGATGTTGAAGGTGTCTTTACGGCAGACCCGAACGTCGAACCGGACGCGCAACCTCTCAAAGAAATCGGTTACCAGGAGATGCTGGAACTGGCTTCCCACGGGGCCAGGGTTATGCACGGCCGGGCTGTTGAGCTTGGAGAACTTTACAACGTCCCGATACTCGTTTCGTCGAGCTTTACCGGAAAGCCGGGGACGTTGATTCACGGAGGAATGTCAATGGAAGTACGTAACAAGGTGAGTAGTATTGCCCACGACCTTGATGTTGCCAAGATAACGGTTGTCGGGGTACCGGACCAGCCTGGAATCGCAGCCGCTCTTTTTGAACCGCTGGCCGCTGCCGGCATCAGTATTGATACTATCGTCCAGAACGCCAGTATAGACAATATCACGGACCTCACCTTTACCGTGGCCGGAAATCAGGTTGAAGATTCCCTGAAGGTGGTTGAGCCTATTGCCAGAGACATCGGTGCCAGGGAGTGCGTCAGCGACTCTAAACTGGGTAAAGTCAGTATTGTTGGTACCGGTATGCAGAACACTCCCGGGTTTGCTTCCCGGATGTTCAGCGCTCTCAGTGAGAAAGGGATAAACATCCAGTTGATAACCACCTCGGAGATACGCATAACCTGTATTATTGAGGAAGGCAGGGTCAAGGAGGCTGTCCGTGCCCTGCACAAGGCGTTCCGCCTGGACGCAAAGGAATAAGCTGCTTATTAAGTACATAAAAGACAACACTGTAACCTGGGTCGAGTCCCGGTATCCTTGATTTTTCAGGTGTCTACTGTCATTTTCTCAAGGAATGGCATGATTGTTTTATCTCCGGATACTATTCACGTAATTAACGCCGGATTAGTATTGACTTGTCTGTCAGTTTTAGCTAATGTATGATGAAAATTGTGACCGGGATAAGAGGATAGAGGATGGCATATCAGGAAGAGGAGCGGTCGCGGCTGAGACGGCAGCTGAGCAAACAGGCCATAGCACTGGCTATGGAGGGCAAGTGGAAAGAAGCCGTTGCCGTAAATCTCCGTTTAATAGAGATGTTCCCTAACGACGTAGAGGCGCATAACCGTCTCGGGCGGGCATATCTTGAGATGGGAGAGTATTCCCACTCCGGAGATGCATATCAGAGGACCCGAAAAATAGACCCGTACAATACGATAGCCGAGAAGAACCTGCAGCGGCTGGCTCGCCTGAAGGAAAATGCGGGCGGTGTTGCAGGGAGTGTCGACAAGCTGGAACCGCAGTCTTTTATCGAGGAAATCGGTAAGGCGGGCGTGGTACAACTGGTTAACCTGGCACCGCCGGAAACAGTAGTCAAGCTGGCCGCCGGCGACCATGTACAATTACGCAGCAGTGATGCGACGCTTACTGTAGAAAGTAATACGGGAGAGTATCTTGGAGAAGTAGGAAACGAGCAGGGGCAGCGGCTGGCCCGACTGGCGCAGGGTGGCAACCAGTACACCGCCGCCGTGGTCAGCTCTTCCGATGAAACATTGAGTATAATTATTCGTGAAGCGTACCAGCACCCAAGTCAGGCCGGACGTCTGTCCTTCCCTTCCAGACAACTGTCCAGCCCGCGTACCGATCTCGGGGACCGTGCACTCAGACGTGAACTGGAGCAGGATGAAAGCGGTGGTGGTGATTTCGGGTACACGGTGGTTGGTGCCGGTGAAGAAACAGAGTTGCTGGTGGAAGATACTACGGATGACGATGTAGAAGTGAATGAAGGACTCTAGGAGCGGACATAATA
>DUES01000002.1 GCA_011192055.1 Dehalococcoidia bacterium | reverse complement strand
TTGCCATGGGCATTATTGACGGTTTTCATGCTGTATCCACACCCGGGACCACGGAGTTTGTCTGGTTACACTCCATCGCCGGTATCGTCGGCGGGGTTTTCTTTGTACTCTATGCCCTTGCTGAAACCACGAGATTCCCGGTACCAAAAATAAAGATTACGACCGGAGGTATTGCCAGGCTGCTCGGTGTGGCAATTGCCGCTGCCGTAGTCTGCGGTGTCTTACCGGTCGCGCTGTCAGACAGCCTGCCCGCAGTAACACGGGACGGGCAACTGACCGCCGTAGCGTGGACACTGAACGCATTACCGGCAGTGCTGTTTCTCATTGCCGGTATCAGGTTGTTCCGACAGTACCGCAAGACCGGCGCCAGTGAACTGTTCCTGATAACTGCCCTGCTCATTTTCCTCTTCCAGGCATGCGAGGTATTTTACTTTGCCACACTGTGGGGAGTTATCTGGTGGTTCTGGCAGGCATTGCGACTCGGTTTATACCTGGCTGTCCTCAGCTATGTTCTCAAGGAGTATATCCTGACCAGCGAATCCCTGTCGGTGGAGGTGGAGGAACGCACCAGGGTAGAGCATGCCCTCAGGAAAGCCGAAGAAGACTGGCGTAATTCCTTCAATTCGCTGGAAGAGGTAATGCTCATCATTGACAGGGACTATAACATCGAGAACATAAACAATAGCGGACTGGCGCTCCTGCAAAAAAACAAGCAGGATATCCTGGGCCAGAAATGCTACCGTGTTTTCCGCAATACCGGTAAGGTCTGCGGATTCTGTCCCATGCGGCGTACGCTTGACAGCAAAGATATTGAATCCGTAGAGCGGTACGATGAACTGTTCAAACGGCACTTCAATATCAAGAGTGCCCCCATAATCGATGAAAACGGCGATATCACCAAGGTTGTTTATTCCATCAGTGATATCTCGGAACGAATCAAAGCCGAAGCCAAGGAAAAGATACTGCAGCGGGAGCTCAGCCTCACCAGTCGCCTGGCTTCTATCGGTGAGGTAGCTGCCGGGATTACGCACGAGATAAACAATCCTTTGACCGGCGTGATTGCCTTTGCCCAGATGCTGATGCAGATGGAGGTCCCCCAGAACATGAAAGAGGCGGTAGAAGTCATCCACGACGGAGCGAACCGGGTAGTCGGGATTGTCGATAAGCTGCTGACCTTCGCGCGCCGTGATCGCCCTGATAAAGAATATGCGGACATCAATACCATCCTGTCCCATACCGTAGCAATGCGCTCCTACGAGATGCGTACCAATAACATTGAACTGGTCCAGGACTTCGATGAGTACTTGCCCAAAACCATGGTCAATGTGGGTAAGCTCCAGCAGGTGTTTCTGAACATCGTTGTTAATGCGGAGCAGGCAATGGCAAGGGCACACGGCAAAGGAGTGCTGTTTGTCAGGACTGAAGTTATCGATGACAAAGTCCGCATTTCCCTGGCCGATGACGGTCCCGGGGTTCCGGAAGAGGTTATCGACAAGCTGTTTGACCCGTTTTTCACGACCAAGTCCGACCACGGAGGTACCGGCCTGGGGTTGAGCATCTCATACGGGATAGTCCAGGAGCACAACGGTAAAATATACGTCAGGAGTCTACATGGGAAAGGGACTACTTTCGTGATTGACCTGCCGGTTGTGGCCGAAGTCCGGCAAACCGAACAGGAACAGCTATTCGCAGAGGAACCGGCCAGCGTGGTCACGGCACGGATACTGGTAGTGGACGATGAACCGCATATCTGTCGCGCGCTTGACAGGTTGCTGACCCACGAAGGACACAAGGTAGATACTGCCGGCAATGCCGAAAGAGCCTTACGCAGACTGTACCGGACACACTACGACCTCATCCTGCTGGATATCAGGATGCCGGGTATGAGCGGTATCGAACTCTATCAGAAGATAAGGGAGATATTCCCCGCGTTACAGCACAAGGTAATTTGCGTAACCGGGGATGTTATCAGTGCCAGGAACAAGACTTTCCTGGAGGAATCAGGAATACCCTGTGTAGCCAAGCCATTTGGAGTCGATGAATTACTTAGCCTGGTAAGACAGGTACTGGGAGGAGAGACCGAAGATGCACAAATCACGTATTCTCATAGTTGATGACGATATCGGTGTAGTGAAATCAGTCCGGGCCAATTTACAGGCACGTGAGTGGGACACTCTTGTTGCCATGGATGGCGAAGAAGCACTCGATGTCATTGGACGGGAACAGCCGGACCTGGTAATTCTGGATATTACCATGCCCAGGATGGACGGTTTCGAGGTCTGCCGACAGGTCCGTGAGTGGTCGCGGGTACCCATTATCATGCTCAGTGCCCGTCGCGATGTTGAAGAGAAGGTCAAGTGCCTCAACATCGGCGCTGATGATTACGTTACTAAACCCTTTGGTGTGAATGAGCTTACGGCACGAGTCAAGGCAGTCCTGCGCCGTACCAAGGAATCAGGCATTGAACCAACCGCATCAAGCTTCACATCGGGCGATTTTTCCATTAATTTCGTGGAAAGACGGGTTACTATCCAGGATGAGGAAATCAAACTGACACCGACGGAGTACAACCTGCTGCAGGAACTGGTACTCGGGGCAAACAGGGTGTTTTCCCACTCTACCTTACTTGGCAGGGTCTGGGGACCTGAGTACGCCAGCGAAAGGGAGTACCTGCACGTTTTCGTGGGACGTCTGCGAAAAGAAATAGAACCAGACCCGGCGCATCCGCAGTACATCGTCACAGTACCCGGAGTTGGCTATAAGTTCCAGAGTGCATCCTGAACTGCTAACATTCAGTCTTACGGTTAAGAAATAGAATTCACAAGCCGAAAAGGGTATCCGGTTTTCCTCTACGGATACCCTTTTTCTATTTCCTCATAGTCCTGATTTGTCCCGGGTACCGGATTCCGGCAGCTATGGTCTCCCCCTGGCAAGGCCGTCCTTAAATCTGATTCAGGCAATTACTACCCCCATCCGTGACTAAGTACAATGCTTACCTCTGACATCTTTCCCTGTTATCTATTTTTACTGCTCCGGGTCTTTTAAGGACGCAGCAGTATCCGCTGCCTGGTGGTTCTCATTGATGACCCGCACCAAAAGCTCATATCGGCCACCCCATCAATGTCTTATAATCATTGCTGACCACTGTCAGCCCCTCCGCCGGAGCCTGCTATCATGCACGATGACCCAATTATGACCCCTTTTTGACCCCGTCAAGGCCTGCCAGGGGGTACCCATCGTTATCCGAAAGGGTTATTATTCTGGTACCGGGGGTCAAAAGTCTGACCTCTTCAGGTCATTGCCGTAAACCTCCGGGGCAGGCAGACCGTATTCCGCCAGACCTGCAGTTCTACCGGTCCGCCGGAAAGACATGAATCCGGGAGCAAAACCGGGGCAGGCAGAGAAAACGGAACCGTTAGCTCCGCATCTGTAGCCATCGTGCACGGTGCGAGGTGTTTACGAGACTCCGGAAAGAGCGGGGGGTTGTTTTGGTCAAGGCAATAGGTGGACTGATAGCCGGTGTGATACTGGCGGTGGTGCTCTTTATTGGAATATCATCACCATCTCCGATGGCGGCAGAAGAAGCCATTGCGCCGGAAGGCTTCAGTGATAACATGACGATCGCCTACCAGAATATCACCCAGGTACTGAACGCCGCTACTGACAAATTCCAGGATGAAGACCTGGCACAGTACTACGGCAAGCTGATAGACAGCTACGAACTTGATGAAGCGTCTTCATGGCTGGCCCCGGACGACGACTCGGATGACCCGGAAGTCATACCTGATATCGAAAGAATCAACCGGCTGGCCATTACGCTGCCACTGCTGGAAGTCCGCAATAATATCCAGGACGAGGACATTGCCCGGTTCTACGATGACTTCCTGACCAAAGCCGGCTGGTTAGAGCCAAACTAGGCTGAGGGCGTATGAAGTACCTGCTTCCGCTTCTTTGCGGGTTCGAAATCTCCGATGGTATAATCACTCAGCTTCTCGTCGCTAATGGCCCGTTCGTTGAAGCCAACCCCCTGATGGCTCCCGTAGTCGGCGACGGTAACTTCCTGCTTTTTAAGGTTGTGGGTGTCATTCTGTGTGCACTGATACTGCTGAAACTGTACCGGTATTTCCCCAGGGTCACTTTATTAACCACGTCAAGCATTGTCACATACTACGGTGCCGTCATCGGGTGGAACCTGAGCCTCTTCCTGGTTACTTAACAGGCTGCTTGAGAATCCTTTCGACCATTCGCCCCGGACGCTGCCAAAGGGATGGGACTCCCGCCCATTCTGAGGGGCGCTCCCCCCGGACTCCCCTCTTTCATCGCCCTGCCAGTACACCTGTTACGGGAAGCTGTCTGGCCGGCAGGTGTCAGCTTACTGACCCACGGTACCACCATCAAGCTCATGTAAGCCAAGGAAACTTGCGTTTTCAGTCCTCCTCAAGTAGCCGCTAAGACCTTATACGTGTTGTATATACATGGCACAATAAGGGTAACAGTGATAAAAAATCCGGAAAACAGCCCAAACCATTGATGAAAACTCCCTGAAAAAGAACCGGAGAACACCAGGGGTCTCGAGCCCCGCGTTAGGATAAACGCGAGGCATATATCCCGTGAATGGGGGAAATCAGCATAATGGCAAAAATACTTGTTGTAGAGGATGCCGTTTTTGTACGCAACTGGTGTTCCAGGGTACTTCGGGAACAGGGCTATGACGTTGTGGAAGCAGCAAACAGCGAGGAAGCCCTGCAAACATACCGGGAGGAAAAACCGGACGGTGTATTACTGGACATTACCGCACCCGATACCGATGGCGTGTTGACTGTACAGGAGATTATTAAAATAGACCCGGCAGCACGGGTAGCCATGGTCACCGCCATGGGGCAGAGTTTAACGGTATTAAATGCCATGGAAGCAGGAGCACGGGATTCGGTAATGAAACCGTTCGACAGCAACCGGGTGCTGGATGCAGTGGAGAAACTGGTTGGTTAGACCGCCGCTAAGAACAGGTGAAGATACGCAAGACCGGTTACCTGGTTGGTTC
Source organism: Dehalococcoidia bacterium (assembly GCA_011192055.1). Next base: position 16,830 of record DUES01000002.1, on the reverse strand, counting down.
TAACCTGACCCGTATCATTATGATAGTGGGCAGGCGAAGGAGGAACGCATGAGTGGCAACGGAAATGGACTGCCTCAGGCAGTAATTGACGAGATGTTCGATAAGCAGGTTCCCAGGCAGGAAAATACCCTGCCGGAAGCATCGGTAGCAGTGCTGTCAAACCCGGTTGATGAGCAGGTGATAGAAGACGGCAAAATCCCGGCAATACCGTCCCCGGACACCCTTCCGGATGACTTGAACACAACTGCTATGTCTCCAGCGACGCCGAACCCTGATGATGAGGTGCTGAAGATTGTACAGAATACCATGCATGACCTCCTGGACCGGATGGTCAAACTGGAAACGTGCCTCGACCATCTTGAAGAAAAACAAAACACGACCGCCGACTTCGGTGCAGCAATTCTGCAACTGGAAGAGAAATTGTGCGCTGTAATCCGTCACCTTGATAGGATAGATAGCAGAGTCATGACGGTTACGAAGAAACTCCAGGATACTCCCTCGTATGGAGTCCGCGACGATTTCACCTGTGGGTCTTGTGGCTCCCAGGGCTTCGCCGCTATTCCGCTAAAGTGCACCAGTTGCGGCAAAGAAGGCTGGTGGGGCTGGTGGCCAAAATAAATCGGGGATAAGTCAATTCCTTATCCCCGGTCCTTTACATCCTGCCGGTAGAGAACCCGGCACTCCTGCTGAACAAGACAAACTCCAGTCAAACTACATGTCAAATATGCCTGTCCTGTTCAGACCCTGTAATCAGAGAGGTGGAGGTTGCTGCCGGTGCCCCGACAGTCCCATACTCCTGAGTTCATTCAGAATCAACTGTGCCTCTGACAGGATATCGCGGATATCAAGGTCATCAAGGCCTGCAGCAAGTTCACCGGCTTTATTCTCCTCGACTATCTCCGTAGCGAACAAGTCAAACAGCGAGTCCGTATCTCCGGACTTTTCGGAAGAACCTCCACCGCTGTCACCAGACTTATTCTCCTCTTCGAAATCATCGTCAAAATAGTCTTCCGAATCAGATGATTTGACCGAATCCGTGGTCAGGTCATCAAGAAGGTCACTGCCGGTGGATTCGGGCCTGGCTTGTCCGCTATCAGTATCCGTAGATTCTTTGTCCGGCAGTTCCAGATTTGTTTCTCCTGACGGCTGCACATCAGCTTTTTTACCCGGTTTGTCCCCTGACGGGATTTCCACCGGCAGATTGCCGTCGGATTCGGACCTGAGTTTATCGAGTTTATCCCGCACCTGCCTGGTGGTATCACGTTTTCTTTTCCAGAACGGCTGTTTTTCCTTTTCCTTTGGCTGCTGGATAGCGAACATCACCGTACTATATCCTGAGACAGTTTTGGCGACCGTTTCCCGTACAAGAGCCGGCATAGACGAAGCAGCCAGAACCCCCAGGGCCATAAACCCTGCCATCACGTAAATATACATATCAATACCTGACGTAAACATAACCTGCACACCTCCTTATGCCATTTCGCACAACGGTTATCCCATACCGGCAAACATCATTCTTACAATGGGAGGAACAAGGATTATCGCCCCTCCCGAAGCCCCCAGTGTAAGGGTAAGGTAGAAGAATATCTTGTAGATATGACCTCCACTGGTGGCATATATCGCGGTGGCATTGGCAAAAGCCAGCACCAGGACTATTGTGATTACCATGAAGTGCAGCAAGTTCAGTTCCGTGGACGCACCGCCATAGAGACCAAACGAAGGCATACCGCTTGCCGTTAAGGCATCAATACCTGTCTCATCCGGCATCACAGTTTCAATCAGTTCGGTGAAGCTGACCAGAATCTGGTAGACAAACAGTACCAGTGCCGACAGCACAACATGCATGACAATCGCCAGCCATAAAATACCGGATTCAATCAGCTTACGCTTTGCACGGAGCAGGGATATCTTCATGGCGAAACCACTGGCACTGTTGCCCACAAGCTCCGGTTCGCCACCAAGGGAAACACCGTCCAGGAAGGTGCGCACACTCCGGTTCACCTGCTCGGACCCTGTTTCACCTACGAACTGGTTCCAGCACAGGTTGGGGGCAATTCCGGCCAGGAGCCTGGTATAAAGAAGATTGACATCACGCTCAAGGGAGCCTAACGAGTGGAAATCAAGCCTTGCCATCGCCTCATTTACCGTGGCACCTATTGCCTGGCTGACTCCGCCAAGGGAGCGGAGGAGACCGGCAACTTCACCATCCCGTTTATCTATTTTGCCATCGTCAATCTTGCCCAGCAGCCCCAGCGGCAATATGAAGATACTGACTACCATCAAGACATAACCAAGGTCAATCTTCATAACCAGCATGAATGCCGCGACAATAACAGCGAGGGGAAGTGTTATCCTGGCAAGGTTTCTCGCCAAAGTCTGTTCCTTGGAGCGAACCGGCAGTTTATGGTTCTTGTTCTCCCGCGGGGCAGCATTATATATCAGCCACACCCCGGCAATAGTTACGACAATGGTCAGCACGGACAGGCTAATGACAAACGCTACAGTTACATTACCGATCATCATGGAAACCACCGCCATGATAGTGACAATGGCCGTTGTCATGATGAGCGCTACGTAGGCGTCGGTCCACTTCCGCAGTGTCTCCAATCGCCGTTCATACTGGTTACCATATGCGTCTGAAGAGACATCGGCTTCCCTCTGTAGAAACACGGCGATATCTTCGCCAGATGACATAGCTCCTGACATGCGCAGCAGAAAAGCCTTTACCTCCGGTTCGTCGGTGTTCTGACCGACAATCCGGCAAGCCTCTGCGTAATCATGGTTGAAGGCTTTGGCAACAAAAACCGCCCGCTTGAAATAACTGGAAGAGATATACGGCAGCTTGGCGGCATATTCAAACAGACCGCTTCGCGAGATACCTGATGTGGCAATAGCCGCCATGTAGCTCAGGTGACAGAAGAAGTCAACATCAAGGAGCTGCTTGTCAATGCTCTTTTTAGAGCCTTTTTCGTCGCCGCTCTCTCCTCTAAGCTTTTTCCAGAACCTGTCCAATATCATCTTTAGAAAAGTCCCTGTCGTTGCGCTCTGCCGAGGACGTTCAGGATTTCGTAGAAACCGGTAATATTCTGCTCTTTATGCAGTTTCTCCAGTATCTTTGCCCGTCGTTCCAGTTCAATGTATATGCGTTGTTTCTTCGTGGCCATTATACCCATCCGGGGAGCGACCATGTTTTCCAGGACGATACTGGTCATATAGCCTGTGAATTCATGGATGTCCAGTTCTTCATTCCAGTGAAATATTTCAACAAACGTAAACGCATCAAACACGGGGTCAAAAGCCACAATCTCATTAATGCCCGTAACACGCCGTCCTGTCTTGCCATTGGGGAGCTGGACCGCGCTGGTCAGGATAACTACATTCAGGTTATCAACATAGCTCTTTGGAACCGATATGGGACTACCCGTCATACGCTGTATCAGTTTCTCTACGGACGCCGCGTGGAATGTTGCCATGACAGCATGCCCGGTCTGCATTGCCTGGAAGGCAATATTCCCCTCTGCTCCACGAATCTCACCGATGATAATCTCGTTTGGACGCTGCCGCAGCGCTGCCTTGAGCAGGTCAAACATGTCTACCCCACTACCCTCTCCAATCTTTGAGGTCTGGACTACTTCTCTTATCCAGTTCTTGTGAGGCACCTGGAGCTCGGGTGTATCCTCAATGCTTACCACCTTGGCCATAGGATGAATGAAGGTAGTCACGGCATTGAGCAGTGTCGTCTTGCCGGAGGCAGTTTCACCGGATACAAAGACATTCATCTCATTCCCGATAACCAGTGACAGGTAAGCCAGCATCTGGTAGCTCAAGCTGCCAAAGTCTATAAGTTCAAAGATGGAGATTGGAGTGCCGGCAAATTTACGTATACTGAAGTTGGAGCCCCTTCTTGAAACCTCCCGTCCAAACACAATATTGATACGTGAACCATCAGGCAGTGTGGCATCAACAATGGGGTTTCGAAAAGTTACCGGTTTTTTTATCCTTTCGGACAACCACAATACGAACTCATCAAGGTCCTTATGGGTCTGAAAATCAACCGAACTTTTCAGGGCTTTAAATATCTTATGCTCAATGAATACCTGCCCCTTGCCCGAACAACTGATATCTTCGATATAGGGGTCGGAAGTCAGGGGGTCCAGTGCACCCAGGCCGACACGGTCCCGGGTGAACATGTACTTCAGCCCTTCTCTTTCACGCTCGGTGATTTTTATCCGTGAGACCCTGGCTCCACTCTTACGCAGGAACCCGAGTTGCTTCTCAATAAAACCAAATCCCAAATCGTCACCAAGCGTAGTAACCAGGTCAAGATATCCATGTATCTGCTCTTCTGTATCAAGGTCAAGGTCAACTCGCGGGATCCTGTCCCGGAGTTCCAGTAACTTTTCATCAACCCTTGCCATCAAGTCGGTAAGGTCCGCCCCAAAATCCGGTTCTATTGCAATATAGTCGTTCCTGGTATCATCAGGGTTATAGCGGATATGAATGAATACACCTTCCCGAGTGGTAGGATAGATATAGTTTGGTTTCTTATTATCGCTCAGTTTCCTTGAAGGCTCGGCCGTATACCTGGGAAGTCCCGCTTCGGTGACCGGTAATGTCTTGAGATAGTCCATGACATGCGGGTATTGCTCGGTAATCTCCATCATTGACTGTGACAGCTTTGTAACATCAATGCGGGGAACAGCCGCTTCCTGTTGTTCCGGTGCAGCTACTTCATTTTGTGGCAGAGCTGTTGTTGTCATTACGTTAACCTCAAGATACCTGTCTAGAGCAGTCCGTCCTGCTGGGCCTGACCCAGTACCTTAAGTACCTCATAGAAACCGGTGATACCTTTTTCCTTGTGCAGTTTGGTAAATATCCTGGCCCGCCTTTCAACTTCGGCATATATGCGCTGAGTATGGCGACCTGGTATCCCTATCATAGGAGCAATCTTTTGCTCCAGGACATGACTGTTCATATAACCTGTGAATTCAAAAGTGTCCGTTATTTCATCCAGTTTGAAGGCTTCAACGATATTGAAAGACTGGGATGGCGGGTCAAAGCCGACTATCTCGTCGATATCAGTGATACGGCGGACAGTACCGCCGTTGGGAAGCTTGATAGAACGCATCAGTATCGCCACATTAAGGTTGTCCATGTAAGACTTCGGGACCAGAATCGGGGCGGCCGTCATGCGCTGAATCAGTTTCTCCATGGTAGAGGCGTGGAAAGTGGACATAACCGCATGCCCGGTCTGCATTGCCTGGAAGGCAACATTACCTTCAGGCCCACGTATCTCGCCTACTATTATCTCATTGGGGCGCTGCCGGAGGGCCGCCTTGAGCAGGTCAAATGTTGTCACCGCACCACTGGTATCTTCCTGCTTATCTGTCTGGACAACTTCCCTTATCCAGTTCTCATGGGGGACCTGGAGTTCCGGTGTGTCTTCGATTGTGACAATCTTGGCCTTGGGATGAATGAAAGTGGTCAGTGCGTTGAGCATGGTGGTCTTCCCGGAAGCTGATTCACCGGCAACAAACATGTTCATTCCATTTGGTATTACCAGCGACAGGTATGCCAGCATCTGGTAGTTAATGGTCCCAAAATCCACCAGTTCAAATATAGAGATTGGCACGGTACTGAATTTCCGGATGCTGAAGTTGGAACCCCTCTTGGAGACGTCCCGACCGTAGACAATATTGATACGGGCGCCTTTCGGCAGTGTCGCGTCAGCGATAGGCTTCTTGTAGGTGACCGGTTTCCCTATCTGTTCGGCAAGCCTCAATACAAACGCGTCCAGGTCTTCCAGGGAGGAGAAGGTTATCGGACTCTTGAGACCCTTGAATATCTTATGCTCGATAAAGAGGTGCCCCAGTCCGGAGCAGCCAATATCCTCAATGTAGACATCCGATACCAGTGGTTCAATATCTCCCAGGCCAAGTTTGTCACGGACGAAGAGGTATTTAATACCCTCGAGCTCACGCTCCGTAAGCCCCACCTTGGTCAACTTCTGAATCTTTTTACTGAAAAGGCTAAACCTTTTCTTTTTCTCTTCGGGTGGCGGTCCACCGCCGAGTGTTGTCATCCACTCAACGTAATCGAGCAACTGCCGCTCCCTGTCTCCGTCAGCATTAAACTCGGGAAGCCGGTCGCTGAACTGAATGCAACGGCTCTCCACTTCAGACATCAGCCTGTCAAGGTCCATTGTCAAAGTTGGCTCGATGGTTATGTAGTGATTACGGGTGTCTTTCTGGTCAATCAACACATGGGCAAAAATACCCTCTGTCAACGGGTAGATTACATTAGGTTCCTTGATATTCTCCATTTTCCTGGTCAGCCTTTTGAAGTAACGGGGAATACCTACTTCCTCAATCGGCAGCCAGTGAAGGTACTCAAAGAGATGAGGATACTGTTCCGCAACCTGCTGCAGTTCCGGCGATAATTTCTGATAAAGCTCGCAGGTATGGAACCCTTCCCCATGGTTGTCTATGTTATTCTCCCTTGTGAAAGGGAGTACCATTTCCGCCATAGAATGAATCTCCAGTCCGCCTGAGTTGATCCTGAGACAGTATTAAACCTTTGCCCTGGAGAGAGGCATTATCTTCATACCTATCTCCGGTTCAACGTCAAAACTCAGGATGTTACCCGTCGTCTGGGTGGCTCCCCGGACCTTGGCAACTTCCAGTGTTTTGACAAGCCTGTCTCCCACCCTTTCAATAGCCAGCTTGAAGTGCGCATCACATACCGAGCGGATACGCACCAGCAGGTCCTGCTCATAAGCATAGGTATGAGTGACATTCATAATCGTTTTACCCTTATCGCAAAGGACTTTACATCGCTCGAAATATGCCAGGGACTCCCCGCTATTGGCACCCGCCGCAATCTGGGTAACAGAGTCCACAATGCAAAGTTGATAATCTTCCAGATCTATCATACTGTTCAGCAAGGTCTGCAACGCAAGAACAGCATTAGACCTGACCTGTGAAGCCCTCATGGTATAGATTTTCACCCAACCAAGCAGCAGATAGTCTTTGATGCTTAAACCAAGGCTATCCATCTGGGTCACCATGCTCTTAACGGTATTCTCCGTGGTATAGAGGACTACCTTGAAATCGTTCTTAAGGGAACCCCACATCATCTGCTGGCAGAGTACTGATTTTCCCGCGTCAGACTGACCTTCGACCAGTGTGAGGGAGCCAACCGGGATGCCGCCGCCCAGCTTCTTGTCAATTTCGGCGTGACCGGTAGAGATAACCTCTTTTTTTTCTTCCTGTTGCTGTTCCTGTTTTTCGTCCAGTTCTATTTCCGGCATGGCAGTTCCCCCTATGCTATCAATCCATTGTTACCAGGCACATCGACTTCACGCCATTTGGGGTTGACACCGTTATCCTGACGGTCTCTCCAGGGCTTATTGCAGGGTCAACATTCAGGCTTAATTTCATCTGCTCCCCCGGATCCAGTATGCCAGGATCGAAGACTTCCGGATCTTCACTGAGCAGATATATACCTGCTACTGTCCATTCATTACTGCCGGGAGTAGTGCTGGTGGTGTAAATCATGTAAGTAGCTGTTCCGTTTTCGTATTGAATGATGATATCCCACTTCGCAAACTCGGTCAGGCTGGCTTCGCCCTGGTTAATTACTTTCAGGCAAACAGAATTACCACCACCCCGTATTGCCATAATATCCGGGGTACCGCCATAAACTGTATCAAACTCAAACGTATCGATAACCGTATCCGTAATCTGTCCGTTAGTCTCTGTCTCAACCATCCTCACGAAACCATCACTGTCTTCACCCATGTAAACTATGGCAAACAAGCCGTCCGAGGTCTCAATAATATCCGGACCTCCAGCGCTCAAAGTGTCATACTCCAGTGTATCTATTATCGTATCCGTAATCTGCCCACCGGCGGCTATCTCCACTGTCTTCACGAAACCATCACTCTGAGTGCCTACATAGGCCAGGGAATATATATTGCCTGATGCGTGAGTGATATCAGGTGTATGACCGTCAACCGTATCAAACTCCAGCGTATCTATGACAGCATCCGTAATCTGTCCGTCAGGAGCTATCTCTACTGTCTTCAGGAAACCGTCATTGAGATAACCCATGTAAACAATGGCGTATATACTGCCCGTAACATTAATTATCCTGGGGTCAAGGCTGCTTTCCGCATCAAACTCCAGCGTATCTATGACAGCATCCGTAATCTGGCCGTCAGGGGCTATCTCCACTGTTACCAGATATCCGTCATCACTTTCACCCGTATAGACGATGGCATAAATATTACCGGATATATGGATAATATCAGGGGTAAGACAATCTACCGCGTCAAACTCCAGCGTATCTATTACCGTATCCGTAATCTGGCCGTCAGGGGCTATCTCCACTGTCACCAGGTAACCGTCATCACTTTCACCCGTATAGGCGATAGCATATACATCACCTGACACACGATTGATTTCAGGGGTCAGACCTTCCAGGATATCAAACTCCAGGGTATCTATTACCGTATCCGTAATCTGCCCTTCGTCATTTACCTGCACTGTGGTCAGATACCCGTCACCGGAAAGCCCCTCATAGGATATTGCATAGACATCACCGGAAACATAGGTTATATCCGGTTCAACGCATGTCTCATCAAACACGAGGGTATCAATCGTGGACTTGGTAATCAGTCCGTTGGGGGCTATCTCGATGGTTTTCAGATAACCATCATCATTGGCACCCTCATAGACTATAGTGTATGTACTCTGTCCCCACTGCGATGCCTCGATTTCGGTTAACCTGGTTTCTGCCGTCTGCTGTTCCATCTCCCTCAGGGAATCAGCTACCGTGGTAACGGACTGAAAAGCGTTAAATGTTACTGTTACCGCGCCCACAATGAGCATGGCAACACATATCAAAGAGACTAGTGCAGTTTCCATATCTTCTAGTCCACACTGAATGTCGTTGAGTCAAAAATTCCGTTCGGAACAATCATCTTGAATATGTTTGTTCCGGAAGTCACGGTGGAATCAAGGTGGACCGTCACCTTGATTGTGACCGTCGGTTGCCACCGGGTATAGCTGCCCTCATACACGTAGTCCCAGTAAGGGGGAGTACTGCCGCCGGAGGTCACATGGTAAAAGTTATCCTCGGGTCCGAAGAAGATGTCACTCCGTTCGACACTTTCAATATTTATGGAACCAGTATTTTTTACCCAGATATCAACCTCGGTAGAATTGTCCGCTACCTGGATGATATCAATACGGCTTTCAATACGGTCACTTACCTTGCTGGTAGCGCTGCTGACCGCCCCGCTACTTTCAATGATTGCGGGGTAGAATCCGTTAAAAACCGCAAGAGCAGCTACCACCCCGCCGATAGTCAGCAGGACGGTAACAATGGCTTTATCCACTATCGTTACCCTGGCATAGAATAGAGAGCAGGGCTATTTCGAACTTGGTGGCTTTTCCAAGGATACTATCCAGTTCCTTAAGTGAGGTCAGATAGTCCCGGGTCGTTACCTTACCCTCTTTCTCGCCAGGGGTGGGGTGAATAAACCTGGTCAGGACATTTTTCAGGTCAGTATCGATAAAGCCGACCATCTCCGAGATGTCAAGAATGGATTGCGCTCTTTCGCTGCCCAACCGTTCGACAACCTCCGCAACCCAGTCAGCCAGGTTTATTATAGTAGCCAGATCTATCTGCCCACTGTGGTCTCCGTTTCCTCCGGGTTTGGTATCAAACTCTAGTTCAGCCATAGGTCGCCACGCCCTTCTCACCTCCTCATGGGCTGCTTCTTCGGCGACAACTGTTTCCGGTCCGGAGGCTGGCTCCGGCTTACCGGCTGGTCCAGGTTCAGGCTTCGCTCCAATTTCAGCGGCTGGCCCAGGTGCTGCTGCAGGGTGAAATTCAGGCCGGGGTTTTAATTCCTGAACTGACTGGTGACCATTGGTTGGTTCCGGCTCATAGAGCTGTTCCTTTGCAACGGAAGGAGATTCATCCCGGGCCGGTCCCGGGGAACTGAGCGGCTTGCTCGCAGTCGATAATCCCTCATTATTCTCCAAACCTTCTTCCGGTGAATTTACGGATAGTCCATTTGTATCCCGTGATTGGTGCGAACCGGACTGTTTTGGAGCGGACTGTTGCTGCGGGGTACTTACAATAATATGCTGCTCGGGAAGCGCTGGTAATTCGCGGCTGACAGGGTTCTCCAGGTTCAGGTAACTTTCCCTGAGGTCCAGCAGGACTGCCTGGATCTCATTTTTCAGGACTTTTATCTCATCTTCGAGCTCGGTTACCTTATCACTCAGCTCCACCACGAGCCTACCTCCCTATCCGTTCCTCAGTGCTCCCGGGGTGAACCCCGAGAGCACTGAGGGCACGGGACTTGCTTTGTCTTTAGCAGCTTTCTCCCGGCAATCCTGTTCTTTGTTATTCAAACCTACTGCAGGTCCATGACCTTTTCTACATAGCCGGGCAGAGTCCTCTCAATGGTGAGAGTGGCACCGGTAGGTGGAATAACCTGGAGCGTAAATGCTTCGTAGACTTCCCTGGTTGCCGAAGCAGGAATTGTAACGGTTATCACATGCTGTTCATCAAACTCAAGCATGTTTGCCGTACCACGCTCCGTACTCCCTCCACTGATGGCGCTTGACCAGGTAACATTCTCGGAATGTGTTTCATTATCGAAGTAGTTGATGACTACCGTGTTCATATCAACCCTTTCATCCTGCATTGTCAGACCGACGCTGAATACTACCTGCTCCATCTCACTCTGGTTGGGACTCAGTCCAAGTACGGAACCCTGTACTTCCATAGTGGCCTGGGCAGATTCAAGGCCCTGATAAACAGTGGCCTTTCCCCGCTCTGCCGAGAAGATACCAGCAGAGAGGACACTGTACGCCAGTACTGAGGCCACCGTGACAAAGGCAATCAGGATAATGGCTGTCTCCAGCCCGGTCATGCCTTTTTGAGCACGATGCAGATTCTTTAGCGATTTCAATATCCTCACAAACATTTCTCTACCCATATCCTTCCAGTACTTACTTAAGGTCCATTACTGCATCAAGAGCGCCTGGCATTGTCCTGTTGATGGTGAGGGTAGCGCCGGTGGGCGGGATAACCTGGAGTGTGAACTCCTCGTATGCGTCCCTGGTAGCTGCCTCCGGTATCGTCACCGTGAATACGAACTGCTCGTCGACTTCGATCATGTTGGCTGAACCGCGCTCGGTGCTGCCGCCACTGATGATCGCCGTGAAGATGACGTTCTCGGAATGTTCTTCCTCATCAAAGTAGTTGATTACAATGGTGCTCGAGTCTACTGCTGTGTCCTTGATTGCCAGCGAAGCAGTGAACTGCACTGTCTCCAGTTTGGTCTGGTTCGGGCTCAGGCCGAGGACAGAACCAACAATTTCCATTGTAGACTGGGCTGATTCAAGACCCGAGTAGACTGTCGCTTTACCTCTTTCCGCCGAAAAGATACCAGCTGACAAGACGCTGTAGGCGAGGACTGACGCAACCGTCACAAACGCAATCAGGACGATGGCTGTCTCCAGCCCGGTCATACCCCGCTGTCTCCGGTGCATGCTCTTAAGAGCTCTAGCAAATTTGTGATACATTTCCTTCTCCTTTTTCTAATGGATAATCCCTAATGGACTTACGTCCAGTGACAATCTTGTCTATCACATGCTTCTTTACCTCCTTGACCAGCCTTGTCTAATCGTGGCACCCTGTTATATCTGTCATTTTTACTGTAGTGATAATGAATAAGGTGACCACTGGTGTATTCTATATATTGTCGAAAGCAGCTCCTCAGCACCGGCGACCGGTGAAAAGAGACCGGCTGCCCTGGCTTTAACTGCCGGCGCCAGGTTCCTGGCAATGTTCCTCGTAATAATGACAACACCTGCAGATAGTCCTTCGCCGGTGATTTCACGAGTCGTCCGGATACTATCCATACCGGAGATATCACTGTCAGCAAGCATCACTATCACATCGGGGGAAAGGTGCCTGGCAGCCTCCAGGGCTTCCTCACCACTGCTGACTTCACCGACTATAATGATGTCTTTTGCGTTATCCACTGTATGATACAGTCCTTCCATCGTGGAATCGTCGTTTCCTCCACTGACTACCAGGATGCGTATGATATCGTTTCTGTTCATAATCTTCCGTTCGTGCAGGTGTCCCGAGAGAGAAAGCGGTGTCCGCAACATCATCTTTCTCAGGAGCACGTTCATCGTCCCAGGACAACCCTGCATGAACAGTGTCGCATACGGTCATAATCGTTGTAAGGACTTAGCGGCTAAGAACAAAGGGCTAAAGAGACAACGTTATTTTGAGTCGTGAGGACTGCCGGAAAGCTTCGCCAGGGTCATCGATTTGACCCGTATGAGTCACTTTACGCACCAACGGGAACACTATTCAGACTACTTTTCAGGACACACGATGGTACTTTTATATTTGATTTCACTCAAACCAATGGCTTAACATCATGTATGTGACTCAAGATGTTGCCACAAGCCGGTCCGACTGCTGATATTAACCAGAGGGATGGAAAGACAGGGTTTTGTTTAACCGTAAAATCATTATTAACTACCGCCGGGCTACAGCGGCCATTTTCGTTATTTCGCTGCTGCTGTTTCCCCTGGTCGGGTTAACCTCAGGTTTTTTGCGTATCATACTTGCCCTGCCCTTTGCCGTATTTATCCCCGGTTATGTCCTCCTGTCTGCTGTCTTCCCGCGGCAGTATGACCTGGATGTCGTTCGGCGTGTAATTTACAGCATTGGTCTGAGTATAGTAATCCTTCCCATCATCGGTTTGGTCCTTAATTACACGCCGTGGGGAATACTGCCTTTCCCCATCCTCGTCGGTACGTTCCTCTTCATTGCGGTAACGACAGCCATCGGCTGGTACCGACAGCGTGGACTGCGTGAAGAGGAGAAGCTTACGTATACCCTGGAGATTAACTTGTCCCGCTGGCGCGACCTGGACAGACCCGGCAGGATACTGGTTATCATTATGGCAATAGCGGTGCTGACAGTTACAGGCAGCCTGATTTACGCCATTAACACTCCTGACAGCGAAGACACCTACACCGAATTCTACATCAGGGGACATTCCAATAACGCCACGGAGTTACCACGGGACGCTGAAGCAGGACAACCGGTGCAGGTTACGGTAGTAGTATTCAATCATGAGTACCAGCCTGCGGACTATCACGTAGATATAATGAGTGACGGTAACATAATCAGCAGCCTGACAACCGGTACCCTGGAACATGAGGAGCAGTGGCAAAGTGAGACCGATTTCTCACTCGCTGCTCCCGGTGAGGACCAGAAAGTGGAATTCATTCTCTATATGGATACATCATCCGAACCTTATTTTAGTGAACCTCTACATCTTTATATAGACGTACACTAGCCCCTGCACCCTCCCATACGGACCGCAGGGTCCGGAACCCCCTGCCGGTATGAATACGCAGGTTCACACCGGGCTTTTTCTTACTCATTATTGCCCCTTTTGGTTCATGACCTTGAACCCTATTTATCTTACTGATGACCCCACGTGGTGCCAGAATAGACCTTGAGACTATTAAACTGGCCCGGCGAGTATGCCCGACAGATTAAGTAAGGGCTGGGGGTGAGTAAGAATAACCATGCAAAATGATAAACCGATGCAAATCCGTACATCTATTATCGTACCTGCCTACAATGAAGAAGAAGGCCTGCCGGTAACGCTGGGAAAGCTCCGGAAGGTCCTTGATGAAAGTTACGAGGTCATCGTTGTTGACGACGGCTCGACCGACCTGACCCCGGAGATAGCCCGCCGGTCCGCCTGCCGGTTCTTCCGACACGAGGTAAACCGGGGGAAGGGCGAAGCATTAAGGACCGGTATTAAGCATGCGCTTGGCCGCAACGTCATCTGGATTGATGCCGACGATACCTATCCCGCGGAGATTATTCCGGAGATGGTAGAAGCCCTCGAGGAGTATGACGTGGTGGTTGGCTCACGCGCCTATGGATATGAAAATATCCCCCGTTTTAACCGATTCGGTAACTGGATATTCCGCACGATGATAAAGGTGCTGTATGGGTTCAAAGCCCATGACCCCTGCACCGGACTTTATGGCGTCAGGAAGGCCTACCTTGATAAGATGGGGCTTTCTTCAAAACGCTTTGCCATTGAGCCGGAAATATCAATCAAAAGCAGCCGGATGCAGCTCAAGACACTTGATATGCCGCTGCATTACCGTCCCAGGATCGGGGAGACCAAGCTCAATGCGATTGAGGTCGGATTCGAGGACCTGAGGACGATACTGGGGCTTATCTTCTGGCGGGGAAAGGGAAAGGGACTGGAACACGCGGCAAATGCAGCTGCCGAGTAGTATTCCAGGGCGGATAATAATGACTCTTAACCAGCTAAGTCAACCAACGGGTATATCCGAGAAAAATATTACAGCGCCGGGCAGCCTTACTCCTGCATTAAAAGTCTCCGTCGTCATCTGCGCCTACACTGTGGAGCGCTTACCTTACATATACAGTGCTGTACAATCCGTCCTGAATCAGACACTGCCACCTCACGAAGTAGTCCTGGCCGTTGACCATAACCGGGAGCTATATCACAAGCTTAATACCGACCTCGGTGACCGCGTCAACGTCATACACAATGACGGACCGGAACGGGGTGCCGTGGTGACTGACAATATCGGTACCATGTGCGCTACCGGGGACATTATAGCGTTTATGGACGATGATGCCACCGCTACCGGCGACTGGCTGGAAAAGATGGTGGAACATTACCGTGACCCGCGTGTTATCGCCTCGGGCGGTAAACTGGTCCCGGTATGGCAGGAAAGCCGCCCGTCCTGGTTTGCCGAAGAGCTCGACTGGGTAGTAGGCGGCACGTACAAGGGGCACCCGGAGCACCGGACCGGGGTCAGGAACCTGATACTCTGTAACATGTCGGTCCGCAGAGAAGTGTTCGATTCAGCGGGGTACTTCACCACGGAACTGGGCCGGCGTAAGAACTGGGGAACAGGCGCTGAGTCGGAATTCTTCCTGAGAGTCAGGAAGCACTTCCCTGACTCCGTAGTCCTTTATGAGCCGGAAGCAGTCGTCTATCACAATGTGTCATTACAACGGACGAAACTCAAATACATGCTCCTGAGGTCCTACAACGAAGGCTTCCACAAGGCGCTTATTCGTAAAGCCTTTGCCGGTACTTCCGAAGAACCATTATCGATGGAATATACATACCTGCGTTTCCTGCTGGGTTCCGTGCTGGGCAAGCTGGGACGGTTCTACAGTCACGGCAATCTTGGCCAGGCAGGCTCTATCATGGCGAGCGTAATTGCTACCGGTGGAGGCTACATTGCAGGTATGTTAAAGCGATGAAATGACCAGGACCAGCCAGTGGACACCACAACACGTGTCTGTTCTGCTGACGGCCATAGCCCTCGTACTATGGTCGCACAGCATCCTGTATGCCAGGTTCGAAATCGGTCACTTCGGACTGATCAGCGGTCTGCCCGTCAGTTTTTTCCTTGCCCTGGCCGTGCTTATTACGGCTTCCGGCGTCCTCTGGGCTTCAAAGCAGAGCCACGGAAAACTCCTGGCATTACAAACGGTAATCATGGTCTGTGCACTCTGGCTTATCCCCGTCATAACGGGAGGGTCTGCGACATACGCTGACCACGCCTATCGGAACCTGGGAATTGCCGACTATATAGTCCAGGAGGGTCACTTCAGCCTTGACAGGTATCTCCAATGGCCAGGTGTGTTTATTATAACTGCGGTCCTCGACACCGTGGGCACAGTTAACCTTGAACCAATACTGGACGCCATCCCATTTTTCATGCAACTACTGTGCCTGCCCCCCCTTTACATATTCCTGCGCAACACTCTGGGTAAGTACCGTAGCAATCTGTGCTGGGCAGGAGCCTGGCTTTTCTTTCTGGCCCGCTGGGTAGGCGACAGCCACCTGACTCCGGTATCGCTGGCGTACTTCCTGACTCTGGTGTTGCTGGCTCTGGTGACCACACCGCAAAAGAACCGGACATCCTCCCGGAGATTCGCTCTGTGCTCTCTGACAATCATAACCTTCGCGGCGCTGACAATCACTCACCTGCCTACTTCCATCGCCGCGCTTGCTATCATAGGACTCTTCAGCCTCGCAAAGAGAGACTGGATACTCGTATCCGCTACGGCAGTCTGCTGCTTCCTCCTGCTGGGATGGGACTTCATGGGCAGCGGTTACATGATTAACAAGCTGGGCATAGCCATGCCCGGCTCACCGGATCCGGTCAATGCATTCAGCGCGACCGGCATTATCACCGCCGATGCTGGCACCATCTTGGACAGAGAGGTAGCCTCTTTCTTCAGCGGCAGTGAATCACATATCACCATGGCTAGGTTCAAGCTCTGTTATTCCGCGATGTTTGCCATAATTGGCTTCATCGGTGCCATTTTCGCCTGTAGGACCAAGGCAAGACTGGTTCGTGCCATTCCCCTCCTGGCGATATCAGTCGCCCCACTCTCGATGTTTATCTTCTCCGGCAACTACGATTCGCTACTGGGCACTCGTATCTACCTGTACTGCCTGCCGGGAATGGCTTTCTTCGGAGCGAGCCTGCTTGACACCCGGAAGAAGGGGGCGGTTGTCCTGTTCTGCATCTTTCTGATAATCGCGGTACCACTTCATGTCATATCACTCTACGGGAACCAGTCACAGGAGTACTTTCCGCCCGGTCAGGTTGCCGGAGTACACTTCTTCCGGGAAACAGCCAGCCTGGACCTTGGTGAATTGTCCGCCTTCCCACTAAGCCGTAGACACACGCACGAGAA
>DUES01000199.1 GCA_011192055.1 Dehalococcoidia bacterium | reverse complement strand
GTTAGCAATTTGTTAGCCAAAATAAAAAGCCCCCGGTCTTGATAAAAGATTCGGGGGCTTTCTAGCTTCAATATTGGTAGCGGGGGTTGGATTCGAACCAACGACCTTCGGGTTATGAGCCCGACGAGCTGCCACTGCTCCACCCCGCGGTGTAATAAAAGTATAAACCTTGGTAAAAAGAGTGTCAAGAAAAGCCGTAATCCACCCATTCCTGCACGGATATGTCATGAAACAAGGATATTCCATTTAACTCAACGATGCGGTAAGGTATGGACATCTTTCAATAATAAATACTATAATGACTTATAGTCAAGATATAACCACCAGCCATAAAAGGGAACGGTTTTTCCCTGCCCCCACACACCTATCCGCAGAGAGGACGCCCCCAAGGAGTAAATAGTGAAGATACTGCTTATTTATCCAAAATATCCTGATACATTCTGGAGCTTCAAGCATGCCTTGAAACTCGTTTCAAAGAAAGCAGCCCACCCGCCCCTGGGACTGCTGACGGTGGCGGCCATGTTACCCACGCAATGGGACCTTAAACTGGTGGATATAAATATTTCCCCACTCAAAGACAGCGATATCCGCTGGGCTGACTACGTATTCGTGAGTGCCATGGTTGTCCAGAGTGATTCCGCCAGGGAGACTATAGACCGGTGCCATGCGCTTGACAGGAAAGTCGTGGCCGGCGGCCCGCTATTCACCACCGAATACGATAAATATGATGATGTTGACCACCTGGTACTCGATGAAGGCGAGATTACACTACCACCGTTTCTTACCGACCTTGAGAACGGGTGTCCCAAACACATCTACACTTCACCCGAGAAACCGGACTTGAGCCTGACGCCCATCCCCATGTGGTCCCTTATTGACATGGAGAAATACTCTTCGATGAATATCCAGTATTCGAGGGGATGCCCGTACGATTGCGAGTTCTGCAATGTAGTAACCCTTAACGGGCACAAACCGCGCACCAAGAGCAAGGAACAGATAGTGGCGGAAATGCAGGCGCTGTACGAACTGGGTAGTCACAACAGCCTCTTCATCGTTGACGACAACTTTATCGGCAACAAGAAGAAACTCAAGGAAGAAATCCTCCCGGCTATTACCGAATGGTTGAAAGCACACAGGTACCCCTTCCCACTGTTTACCGAAGCCTCGATAAACCTTGCCGATGACGAACAGCTCATGCAGCAAATGGTCGAAGCCGGGTTCAACAGGGTTTTTGTTGGCATTGAAACACCAAATGAAGACAGCCTTGCCGAGTGTAACAAGTTCACCAACAAGAACCGCGACCTTGTAGCCTCCGTGAAAAAGATACAGTCCTCTGGCATGGAAGTACAGGGAGGCTTCATCGTCGGTTTTGACAGTGACCCGCTAACCATTTTCCGCAGCCAGATTAATTTCATCCAGAACAGCGGCATTGTGACGGCAATGGTCGGTCTGCTTAATGCTCCCCGTGGCACAAAGTTATACCAGCGGCTCAGCAAAGAGAACCGTCTCCTGAAGGACAGTACCGGCGACAACACGGACTGTTCCATGAACTTTATTCCAAAAATGCCATATGAGACGCTCATTAATGGTTACAAACAAATCCTGAGTACAATCTACGCTCCAAAACAGTACTACGAGCGGATACGGGTATTCCTCCGGGAGTACAAACCCTACCAGGTTAAGAGAATAAGTCATATTCGTATCAGTTACGCATGTGCATTCTTCAGGTCGGTATGGATACTGGGTTTTGTCGAGAAGGGCAGGAGGTATTACTGGCGGCTTTTCATCTCAACATTGCTCAAACGTCCAAGGCTGTTCCCGATTTCGATGGTCCTTTCGATATATGGAATACACTTCCGCAAGGTAATAAAAGAACTAGGGGAAACACCATCCCTTAATATACCGGGAAACCTGGAACAGGCTCCAAACCTGGCTGAAATCGATAATCCCTGAGAATCCCGTCTGCACGTAATACCTGTTATTAAACTTTAATCCTGGTAATTGCCGTATTGCCAGACTCCGGTACTGGTAATAGCTTTGTGTTATGTCAAAGGTTATGCTAGAATTAAACGTACTGTTGGCATAACATCTGTTTGGAACAGGGGAGTCCAGTGAGAGAAGAAATAGACAGGTTCCTTGCGTATCTGGTCACCGAAAGAGGCTTTTCTGATAACACCATAGCCGCCTACAGGAATGACCTTTCCCAGCTGGCCCGGTTTGTTGAGGAAGAAACAGGCAAACAGGGTAAAATCCCATCCTGGGTAAACTTCAGTCGGCAGGAAATGCTGGCGCATCTGCTTACGTTACAGGAGCGTCAGTATGCCGAGACTACCCGTGCCCGCAAGGTCGCTGCGGCACGTTCTTTTTTCAAGTTCCTGGAATCCGAAGGCATAATCAAGGAAGACCCCACCCGGAACATGGAGTCCTTAAACGTGGGGAGGTCTCTGCCCAGGCCAATCTCAATTAACCAGGTACGGACCCTGCTGGAGCAACCAACCAGGCAGTCCACACCGGAAGCGAAACGAGACTCCGCAATGCTGCAGTTGCTGTATGCCAGTGGTATGAGAGTCAGCGAACTGGTTTCCCTGAACGTTGAAGATATTGATACCGGCAGTGGCAGTGTCCGCTGCTTTGGTAAAGGACATAAAGAGCGTATTATACCGATACATCCCAGGGCAGCTTCAGTGGTTGATGAATACATCCATGAAGGCCGACTCCGCCTGCTGAGACGTGACAATGAAACGGCCCTGTTCCTCAATCACCGCGGAGAACGACTTACCAGACAGGGTTTCTGGCAGATACTGAAGGAATATGCTAAATCCGCCGGTCTGGAAGGGGAAGTAACACCACATACACTAAGGCACAGCTTTGCTACTCATATGCTCAGTGGCGGTGCAGACCTCAGAGCCGTCCAGGAACTGCTGGGGCATGCCAACATCTCCACCACACAGGTATATACGCACCTTACGACGGAACATGTCCGGCAAGCCTACGAAAAATCCCACCCCAGGGCTAAATAGTATACAGGAGGAATCGACCAGATGCCCGGCAAACCGAAGCGGAAACGAGGTAAACACGTCCAGACCGGTAAAACCAGAAGCCGGCAGCATGTCGGACCTGCTGCTCAGGTTCAAGCCACGAGCAGGACGCCCGAACCTGTATTCCGAAATACTACTGCTCCCAGGGATGCCGCAGCAATACGACCCTCCGCCTCACACGGTGTTATACAGCACCCCTATATTGCTACCGAACTCCGCACGATTGGGATTCTGGCTGCCATAATGATAACAACTCTCTTCGTTCTCTACATAGTCCTTACCTAGCTGTATTGTGGCAGGACCCACCATGGACTTTGAAACGGCGAGGATAAAACTTATCGAGCACCTCGCCAGAGAAATCAGGGACAGGCGAGTACTGGCAGCAATGGCACGTGTACCCCGGGAATTCTTCGTCCCACCCGACTATAAACTCCAGGCATACCAGGACCGACCATTGCCAATATCGCTTGACCAGACGATATCACAACCGTATATCGTCGCTCTGATGACACAGGGACTGGAGCTTGATGGCAGCGAATGCGTGCTGGAGGTCGGTACAGGCAGCGGATACCAGTCTGCCGTTCTGGCCGAGCTTTGCCGTAAGGTTGTGACAACGGAACGACTGCCGTCTCTTTCCCGGAGCGCCGGAGAAGTACTCCGCAGGCTGGGATATGATAATATTGAACTGCATATCACGGAAGAGACTCTTGGCTGGGAGGATGGAGCACCGTATGATGCCATAATGGCAACCGCCGCTGCCCCTTCCATCCCCGATGAGCTTGTAAGACAACTGGCAATTAATGGCAGAATGGTAATACCGGTGGGTTCACGCAACCTCCAGGAACTGATTAAGATTACCAGGTTAGCGAAACGGAACATAACTGAGAATCTTGGTGCCTGCCGTTTCGTCTCTCTCATCGGCAAAGGTGCCTGGTCGGAGTAGGAGAGTATATCAGTAACAAGGTATCACGAGGTACCATAGTAGAAATACACTCAAGGAACTTGAAGGAGGAACAATGGAAGTACTCGATGCCATCAAGACAAGAAGAAGTATTCGGCGTTACCAGGCCACACCGGTTGATGACAAGACCCTGGAGACAGTCCTCGAAGCTGCCCGGTGGGCACCGTCATGGGCAAACACGCAGTGCACGCGTTTCGTCATCGTAAAGGACAACGATACCAAAGCGAAGCTTGCTGACTCGCTGGGTAAGGGTAATCCGGCTACGGAGGCAGTTAAAAATGCACCGCTGGTGGTCGTTGCATGCGCCAAGCTGGGGCGATCCGGTTTCTACCGTGGTGAAGCTACCACCGACAAGGGCGACTGGTTCATGTTTGATGTCGGGCTGGCAATGGAAAACCTCGTACTGGCTGCCCACGCACTGGGACTTGGTACAGTCCATGTCGGTCTGTTCGATGCCGTTAAAGCAGGAGAAATCCTGGGCGTCCCGGAAGGCTATTGCGTAGTTGAGCTTTCACCCCTCGGCTACCCGGACGGCGAAGCCAAGACACCACCGAGGAAGGAACTTTCTGAAATCGTTTTTTATGACAAATTTGGAGCGGAATAACATCTAACCATTTTGCCATAATACTATATTCACCAAAAGAACCCTGCGTATCGTGTAAGGTATTCAGGTAAGCAGTATGTCTCAGTATTACCGACAGAGGATGCACCATCTGCAGCATCCTGCTTGCTGTATGTGCTGACGGCGACTATAATGGTATGTTAGGAATACTGCATTCCTGGTTCTGTTCATCGGCAGTGCACACAACAACCGGAATTCGAAATTACTATTAACCGATATTTTCGGCAACAATGAAGAGGAAGTGCTATTAGATGGCCAATTACGGACCGGAGAAAATCCGCAACCTGTCATTACTTTCCCATAACGGCGCCGGCAAGACATCCCTGGCGGAAGCAATACTATTCAACACGAAGGTGATTAATCGCCTGGGCCGTGTTGATGACGGCAGTTCCACCTCGGATTATGACCCTGCTGAACAAAAGCGTAATATCAGCATCAGCCTGAGTATGTTACCTTACGAATGGCTGGGGAACAAAGTTAACCTGATAGATACACCCGGATATCCGGACTTCGTTGGTGAAGTCCGGTCCGGTCTTCGCGTCAGTGAAGGTGCCGTAGTCGTCATCTGTGCTGCTTCAGGAGTTGAGGTCGGTACGGAGCAGGGGTGGTCGTACCTCGACGAAGACAGTCTGCCCCGGCTTATTTTCATCAACAAGATGGACCGTGAAAACGCCGATTTTGCCCGCACGGTAGAAGCAATACAGAGCAAGTTCGGACGTCACTGTGTACCGGTCCAGGTCCCCATTGGTGCTCATAACAGTTTCAATGGCATAGTCGACCTGGTGGCCATGAAAGCCTACAAGGACACAGCAGGGACAGAGATTGAAATCCCGGATTCCGTGCAGGGCCAGGCAGATACCTTCCGAGAGCAGATGATTGAAGCAGCCGCCGAAACCAACGACAGCTTAATCGAGAAATACCTGGGTGGTGAAGAGCTTTCGCAAGAGGAACTCACCGAAGGTTTGAGGCAGGGTGTAGCGGCAGGCAAGGTAGTACCAATACTTGCCGGTTCAGCAACTAAAAATATCGGTGCCAGTCTTCTGATGGATGCTATCTGCAACTATCTTCCTTCACCGAGCGAGAGGGATGTCCGCATACTGAATGCGGATGGGAACGAAGAAACCATGTCCCCCGACAAGGACGGCTCCCTGGCTGCCCTGGTTTTCAAGACCAGCGCTGACCCATACGTCGGTAAACTGACGTACTTTCGGGTCTACAGCGGCTCTTTCAGCAGCAACTCCCACGTATATAACACGACAAAAGGTGAAGATGAACGTATTGGTCAGCTTTATACCCTGTGTGGTAAAAACCAGGAACCGGTAACGGAGATAACAACCGGTGACATTGGTGCCGTAGCAAAGCTCAACGTAACGGGCACCGGGGATACACTGGGAAGCCAGGACAGTCCCGTAAAGATAGCCGGTATACCGTTCCCGGACCCCATATTCAGTGAAGCCGTCTATCCAAAGACAAAGGTTGACCTGGATAAACTTGGACCTTCCCTGACCAAGCTGGCAGAGGAAGACCCCACCCTTCAGGTCCGACGCGATACAACCACCAACGAGACCATCATCTCCGGCATGGGTGATACCCAGCTCGAGGTAGCCGCCGAGAAGATGGAGCGCAAGTTTGGTGTCAGCGTGGATCTGGAGACCCCGAAAGTCCCCTACAAAGAGACTATTAAGATGTCAGCTAATGCCGAGTACAAACACAAGAAGCAGACCGGCGGGCACGGCCAGTATGGTCATGTCCTGCTCGAACTGGAGCCCCTGCCCCGTGGCTCCGGACTCGAATTCGGCAGCAAAGTTGTCGGGGGCACCATCCCCAGGAATTATATCCCCGCTGTAGAGAAGGGATTTTACGAGGCTGTCCACGAGGGCGTCCTTGCCGGCTATCCCGTGGACGATATCAAGGTGATCGTCTACGATGGCAGTTTTCACCCGGTCGATTCTTCCGAAATCTGCTTCAAGATTGCCGGTGCGGGTGCCATGAGGAAAGGCCTGACAGATGCCCAACCCGTTCTCCTTGAGCCGGTAATGAATATCAGCATCAAGGCACCGGAAGAATACACCGGTGATATCATAGGAGACCTTAACACCAAACGCGCCCAGGTCCAGGGTATGAATCCTGAGGATGGCATGAATATCGTGGATGCCCAGGTGCCGCTTGCCGAAGTACTCCGTTATTCCATAGCCTTAAAATCAATAACCCAGGGCAAAGGTACCTTTACCATGCAGTTCAGTCACTACCAGGAAGTTCCGGCGGTTACGGCCCAGAAGGTTATTGCAGCGCGGCAGGCTGAAAAGGAAAAGGAACGGGCTTAACACTCTACGCGTAATTCTGAAAAATAAAGAAGGGGCTGCTCGAAAGAGCAGCCCCTTCTTTATAACCTTATTATTCACCGGTACAGGAGCCTGCTTCGTCGCATTCACTCCTCGCAGTGACAGTTTTACCCCGGTCTGTCATTACGAGCTTGCCTGCTGGTGTAACCAGCAGGCTGAAGCGAATCAATCTATGTGATGTGTGAGCCTGCTTCGTCGCATCCGCTCCTCGCAGTGACATTCACCCCGGTCTGTCAGGCCATCAGTTCCTTGGCCTTCTCCATAAAGGCAGGTATTACCTTCTTCCAGTCGCCCACAACCCCGTAAGCGGCTTCTTTGAAGATATTTGCTTCAGGGTCCCGGTTTATGGCCACGATTGTCTTCGAGCCACCGCAACCGGCAATATGCTGGCTCGAGCCGGAAATTGCCACGGCAATATACAGGTCAGGGGATACTATCTTTCCGGTCAGCCCTACCTGCATGGTGTCCGGCACCCAACCGTTGTCACACGGGGGCCGGCTGGCGCCAACTGCCGCCTTGAGCACCCTGGCAAGCCCCTCCAGGTCCTTGAAACCTTCCGGACCGCCCATGCCACGGCCGCCGGATACTATTATATTTGCGTCTTCAAGCTTAATGCCCTCAATCTCCTCGAGGACAGTATCTATTACCTTTGTCCTGACTGCTGATTCGTCCAGTCCGGCATCAATGCTGACCACTTCACCTTTCCGGGAATCATCACGCGCCAGGGGTTCTCCGGCTTTGACCCGGAGAGTTGCCATCTGGGGTATGGTATCAGTGATATAGATAGCCCGGGCATTACCGCCATAGACCGGTTTGGTCATCAGCAACTGCTTTGAGTCAGCGTCTATCGCCAGTTCTATGCAGTCCGTAGAGACTGCTGCATCCAGTCTGAAAGCCAGGCGTGGAGCAAGGTCCCGTCCTATCGAATTTTGTCCCATTAAGAGAACTTTCGGTGCCACCTCTTTAGCAGCCTTCTCTACAACAGCAATGTAGCTGTCCGTCCGGTAGTCCTTCAGTTCCGGTGCTTCGACCACGTACACTTTATCGGCACCGAAAGCGATTGCTTCCTGGGCAAGTCCGCTTACCTCGCTGCCGACCAGCAGGGCACTAAGCTCCTCTCCAAGGTCATCGGCAAGTTTCCTGCCGGCGCCAAGAAGCTCGGTGGCTATTGCAGCCAGGTTGCCGTCAGCAACCTCGGCAAGAATTAATACTCCTTTATTATCAGCCATCTGAATATCCTCCTATGTTAAGGCTCTGACTGAGAGCCTCAGTTCAAACCTTGATAGTAGACCTCAACGGTCACTACAGAAGTTTGACCTCCGAGAGTTTTGCTGCCAGGTTCGTACCGGCATCCGCCTCATCCTCACCTTCGACAATTTCGCAGGTGCCTTCACGTACCGGCTGGAATAGCCTGAGCATTTTGACCCGCCGTCCTGTGGCACCTAACTGACCGGCCTCAACCTCAATATCAGCCGGAGCCCAGACAATTGGTTCCTTGCGCTTGGCTGACATGATACCCTTGATGGTGGCATAACGCGGTTCACCAAGCTCATTACTCACCGTAATTACTGCGGGTAACCCGACCTCTACTACCTCGTAGCCGTCCGGGATTACACGCTGTACGGTTGCTTTGCCATCACTGACTTCTATTTTCTTTGCCAGCGTAACACTGGGTAGTCCCAGTATCTCGGCGATACCGGAGCCTACCTGTCCGCTGTCCCAGTCAGCCGCCTGCCGGCCGCAGAAGATGATATCAAACTCACCTATCTTCTTGATAGCCGCGGCAAGAGCGGCAGCCGTTGACCAGCTGTCACCGCCGTCGAACGCGGCATCTTCCAGCAGGACCAATTCGTCCGCTCCCATGGATAAAGGCTTCTTGACAACATCCCGCAGAAGCCCGGTGCCCAGGCTAATGGCCGTAATCTTGCCACCCTGAGCGTCTTTGATTCTCAGTGCTGCCTCTACCGCCTGCTCGTCAAAAGGACTGATTACGGGGGGTACACCGGCTGGCGGTACCACCGAATTTGTCGCCGCATCAATCTTAAAGCTTGCCGGCGGCGCTTCCGGATCGATTACCTGTTTGACACAGACAATCATATTCATCGTGCACAATTCCTCCTTCTGTGCATCATTAACTCACCACACATAAACTTATCAACCCAATTGATAACTTTATCATCAAACGGAATTAAGCGTCAAGCTAAGCCCAATTTACTCCAAAGGCTCATACCTGTCTTCATTTCTTATTTCCGGGCTACCACTACCAGTTGACCTATCAAATAGTCACAGGGACTGTAATCCGGATAATCACCGGATTATGACCTAGATAACGCCTTCTTCCTCGAACCTTGCCAGGTCTTCCTTTCCGTACCCGAGAAGACCGCAGTATATCTCCTCGTTGTGCTCTCCAACGGCCGGGAAAGACCGGTCTATGCTGGTTGGTGTCGCGGACATCCGTATCGGGAGACCGGTCACGGGCATCTTTCCGCTGCCATCGGGGAAAGATACATTGGTCAGCATTTCCCTGGCTATTACCTGCGGGTCACCGGCTACCTCGGTCTGTTCGTAGCAGATGCCGCAGGGAATGGGTATCTGCTCTGCAGCGGCAACTACCTCATCAGCCGTCTGTGAGGCTACCCACTCTGCAACCACGGGGTCGATGATATCGTGGTGCTCCCAGCGGGCAAGGTCATTGTGGAACCGGGGGTCTTCCGCCAGGTCCTCTCTGCCAATAAAGCGACTGAACCGACGCCAGATAGAATTAGTGATAATAGCCAGCATTACCCACCGGTTGTCCTTTGTCCTGTAGAGGTCACTCGGCCCAAGCCACGGTCCACGGTTTCCGGTCTGTTTGCGAAGTTTGCCACCGGTCTCCCATTCACCAATGGTAGGGGCCATCAGGGTGACGGCAGTCTGAAAAAGAGCGGTATCTATCATTTGCCCTTCTCCCGTAAGCTGCCGGTGATACAGCGCTGAGACAACACCGAGGGCGGTCAGTGTGGCTGTCAGGTAGTCTATATGAGGCGTCTGTTCCTTGGTCGGCGGTCCCGGGAAGCCGCTGACCGTCATTGCGGCGGACATCGCTTTGCCAATCTGGTCAAAACCAAGGCGGTGACTGTACGGCCCATCGAGCCCGAACGCAGACACATGGGCAAAAATTATGTCCGCCCTGACTTCCTTCATCTTTTCGTACGTAATCCCAAACGCCTTGGCAGCTTCAGGACTGAAGTTTTGGATTACGACGTCGGTATGTTTTATCAGTTCATCAAGTATCTCGCGGCCGTGCTCGTTTTTTTCGTAGTTCAGTGAGATAGCCTTCTTATTTCGATTCTGGTTAACAAAGCCGTAGCTGTAGCCTGCAGGCGTAAGCAGCCCCATGAACCGGTCCTGCCCTCCGCCGGGTCGCTCTACCCGGATAACCTCGGCACCAAGGTCAGCGAGTAACATCCCGCAAAAAGGACAGGCAATAAACCGCCCCAGGTCGAGTACCCTTACGCCATCGAGTGGTCCTGCCATACTGAGAACCTCCTTTTTGTCTCCCTTCAGGGAAACATCAAGCTGATAACACGGTCAATACCGGCCAAATCCTGCATCACGTCAATAGTTGCAGCAGGCAGAAGTCCTTTCAGAAAAGTTGTCACCTCAACAGCTTGACCCTGCCCGACCTCCAGTAAAAGGTATCCCCCGGAAGAAATCCTGTCTTTCACCTGTCTGCATAACCGGTATATCTGCTCAAGCCCGTCTTCTCCGCCGTTCAAAGCAAGACGAGGTTCACGACTGACTGGACCGGAAACAGGCAGGTCCGATTCCCGGATATAGGGCAGATTTGCTACGACTATGTCAACAGTTCCCGATAGTGTCTCCAACAGGTCACTGCGCAGAAATGAAATCCGGTCAGCTACACCGTGTTTCCGTGAGTTGGCACGCGCAATCTCAAGGGCAGGTGCGGAAATATCGGTGGCATAAATTTTTACGCCCGGTAATTCCAGTGCCAGGCTGACGGCAATTACCCCGCAGCCGGTGCCGACCTCCGCTATAGTAGAATGACTTCCTTTTTTTACTGCCTGCAAAACTGTCTCAATAAGCAGTTCCGTTTCCGGCCGGGGAACAAGAACGGCCGGACTGACAAGAAAATCGCGTCCGTAGAACTCCCGGTAACCCAGGATATAAGCGGTTGGCTCATCATTAAGGCGGCGCTTCAAACGGGTACGGAAAGCGGTCTGCTGCTCAGTACTCAGTTCGTCATCGAGTGCCAGGTACAACTGCGCCCGGTCCTTCTCCAGGGTATCGCGAAGCAACACTTCCGCCTCCAGAGCGGCGTCCTCGATGTTACCTCCGGTCAACTCCCTCCGGGCATTGTCCAAGACTTCCTTCACATTCACGCCAGTTGTTCCTGTAATTGTTTTGCACGGTCATTGGTAGCCAGGGCATCAATAAGCTGGTCGAGGTCTCCCTCCATGATACGCGGGAGGTTATGCAAATTGAGGCTAATCCGGTGGTCGGATACCCTGTCCTGGGGGAAATTATAGGTGCGTATCTTCTCTGACCGGTCCCCTGAACCGACCTGGGAACGACGCTGTGTGCTCATTTCGGATTCCTGTCTACTCTGCTCTATATCCAGTAACCGTGCGCGGAGTACCGTCATGGCCTTGTTCTTGTTCCTCAACTGCGAGCGTTCGTCCTGACACGTGACCACCATACCGGTCGGCAGGTGCGTAATCCGTACTGCGGTGGCTACCTTGTTGACATTCTGCCCGCCGGCTCCGCCGCTGTGGAAGATGTCTATCCGCAGGTCATCAGGGTCAACTTCAACATCCACTTCCTCGGCCTCGGGAAGGACTGCCACCGTAGCTGCGGACGTGTGAATTCTGCCGGAAGACTCGGTCACCGGTACTCTTTGTACCCGGTGGACACCCCTTTCGTATTTAAGACGACTATAGGCACCCTTACCCCTTATTTCCAGGATGACCTCTTTGAACCCACCGATACCGCTTTCACTGGAATTGAGGATTTCCACTTCCCACCCCTTGAGCTGGGCATACCTCATGTACATTCGAAGAAGGTCAGCCGCAAAGAGTCCTGCTTCATCACCACCGGTTCCGGCCCGGATTTCCATGATGATATTCTTATCATCGTTTGGGTCTTTGCGCACCAGGGATGCTTTCAGTTCGTTTTCCAGGTTGTTTAGTCGTGATTCCAGTCCCTCAATCTCCTGCCTGACCAGGGCAGCCATCTCTTCGTCCTGCTCACCGGACAGCATTCCGCGGGTCTCTTCCAGGGATTGGGATGTCTCCAGGTACTGCCGGTACAGGGTTACAACCTCCTCAAGGGCTGCCCGCTCCTGCGCCAGTCTCTGCAGTTCCCTTACGTCCGAGGCAATTTCCGGGTCTGCCATCTGCTGGTTAATGGCTTCGTAATGCTTATCTGTTTCTGCAAGTCTATCCCACATAATGTACCACCCACTGAATTATAGCACAGGCATACGACTCTCATCTCCTGCCGGACTGCCCTGCAATGTAGCTACACGTAGCGGTAATAATCGCTACCTGTCATTGCGAGCGAAACGAAGCAATCTCCATGGTTTCTGTTGTTGAGGAAACCCTCCCCCTCGTTCCCCCTCCCTTTGATAAGGGAGGGGGAAGAAAAGGTAAGGGAGGCTACGCCTCTCTACGACTCTCTCTTTTTCGAGAGGGCAGCTTGGAGGGGTCACACCTCTCTATATCAAACAGGGGGAAGGAGGAAACAGTATACACAGGGACTGCAACCCCTGTGACACCATGTGAGTTGAGTTTGCCCGGTACTCCCCAAGGTGCAATGACGCTTGCCCGGAGAGTCGTCTTCTCACCGTTTTGGGGAATCCAAAGGGGTGGGAACCCCTTTGTCCGGGGGATTCCAAGGGGGAGCCCCCCTGGCAGCGGATTTCCTCGTCGTCCTTCTGTCGAAGGGCTCCTCATGCGCAGGGAGCGCTCCACAGAGAACCGTACCTGTCTCAACCAGGGTACAGCTATTATTCCAGCAGAGTCAGCACTTCAGTCAGTGACGAGATTCTGGGGCCGTTCCATTGCTCCGGGTCAATTCGATGCGTACCCGGCTCATCCTCATAGGGGACACGAATGAGAACAGGATGCATTCCAACATTTGCCGCACCCGTCAGTTCGTGGCTGCTGCCATCGCCGATATAGAGGCACTCCTCCGGCCTGACGGCAAGCTGCTCCGTTGCCAGCAGGTAAATGGCGGGGTCGGGTTTCCTCACTCCTGCCAGGCAAGAGAAAACCGTGACGTCGAATAGTGGCGGAAAGGCTGTGTCTTCCCAGACGGTGGTAGTCTCGCTAGAGCAGTCGCTGATGAGGCCCGTTTTGTATCCTTCCGATTTCAGGCGGGTAAGCACCCTTATCGCATCGGGTCGTGGAACAACAAAGCGCCGGGTGAGAGTATACCTGATGCGGGCGGCTTGCTTCCCGGCGGTTTCCGGTGGTTGTACACCAAGCTCACGGCAGATATACTCGATGTTACCTTCGGGACTCGGCAGAATACCCATCATCCGCTGGTCACCTATATCAAACCATAGCCGGATAAAATCCTTCGGTGGTGCACCCAGCACTGAAGCCATCTCTGCCAGCACGCTTTCGTACTCGCGACGGGAGAAGTTGTCCACCAGCGTTCCGAAAAGGTCGAAGATTACGGCTGTGTATTTCATTTCGTCACTCCGCGGACGGCCTGCTGTTCAGCCACGACCCGGCTATCTCGATTCCCGTGGTGAGTACATTAACACCGGCAAGAAGTGACAGCCTTCCGGCATTACCGTCCGCATAACCGGAAAGGTAGTACTCCCAGGCATGCAGGTAATAGTCCGTATAGTTGCGTGCCAGATACTCATGTCCCACTTCCTTAGCAATGAAACCGCCGACGTACGGTTGATGCTCCAGGCTACCTCGGTGGGAAGTCCCGTGATATGCAGCACCCGAGGACCGGCCGGTGAAACACGCCACGACATAGCCTTTAGCGTTTCTTTAATATACCCGGCAGGCCGGTCAACAGCCTGCAGCGGTAGTCTCTGCAAAAATTCTTCGTTTCCGAGCAGTTTCCGGCAGTCGGACGTCCGTATCCTGTCAGGGTCACTGTAATCGGGTTCCAGTGCGTCCTTACCATAAAGCACGGAGACCACTTTCCTC
>DUES01000198.1 GCA_011192055.1 Dehalococcoidia bacterium | reverse complement strand
GGGAAGACGGGTTTATTGCCAGGAAGTGTGACGGCTACCTTCTCAGGGAGGTCTTCCTGTCCCGGACTGCCGCGGAAGCCGACCTTGTTATCAACCTCCCCAAGCTGAAGACACATTCACTCACCGTATTTACCGGTGGTGTCAAGAACATGTACGGTACCATTCCTGCCAGCCTGCGCCGGAGGCTCCACGGAGAGTATACCGATACTGATGACTTCGCCCGGATGCTGACTGATATTTATTCAACCATTCGACCGCAACTGACGCTGATGGACGGCATTATGGCCATGGAAGGAGAAGGCCCGTCAGGTGGCAGCCTCCGGAAGACAGGGATTGTACTTGCCAGTCGTGACGCCGTAGCGATTGACGCGGTGGCAACCCGTATCATCGGCATGGACCCGATGGATATTGCCACCACCCGTTATGCCCGCGAGCGTGGACTGGGCGTGGGCGACCTGGATAGTATTGAAATAGTCGGGGAAAGCATCGGCAGTGTCGCCGTTACCGGTTTCAAACGTCCCGCCAGTGCCACACGATCACTCCTCAGAAGGATACCCGCTCCCCTATCCAGGTTTGCAGTACGCCAGCTCTCCGTCCGGCCCTGCGTCCTGGAGCAGAAGTGTACGGCTTGTGCCGAGTGCACAATGGCATGTCCTACGGGGGCAATTGCAATACGTGGTAAAACAGCCGGTATCGACCGCAGCACCTGTATAGAATGCATGTGCTGTCATGAGGTCTGCCGCTTTGACGCAATCGTTACAAAGAGACCGCCCATCAGCGGCGCAATCAGTCTTGTGGTTGATGCTGTCAGGAAGATTGCAGGCCGATAACGGCCTATCCCGCAGCCTGGAGCTGCGGGATAGGTATTAGTTTACTTTTTTTTATGTCTTTAACCGGGTATCTTGTCCAGTTCCGGTATTGCCCAGGCAAGGTCCAGTTCCGCCAGCTTCGCAGCATTAGGCGCAGCCGTGTCAGCACCCCAGCCGGCCATTTCATAGTAGCTCTTCAGTGCTGCTTTGAATGCTTCCCTGTCTATTCCTCTGTCTTTTTGAGGTCCGGTGCTGACGCCGCTGTACAGTCGCTCCGGAATAACATCGTCTTTTGCCGTGATTCCTTCCCTGGCGTTGAACAGTTTGGTCATTGCCAGAGCCCGTTCGCCAACCTTCTCCAGTTCCCAGGTGTTGGTATTCCAGCCTGTGGCCGCACTGACCAACTCACTCATCCGGTTAGGGTCGTACGGCAGGAACATACAGATAGTGGCACAGTTCTTGAAGTGTGCCCAGTTGACCAGGTACCAGAAAGCCCTCACTTTCGCCGGACCGAGGTCATGAGGGTCGAGTGGCTCCTGGATACCCAGGGCTAACATGGTCGGGTTCACTCTCATAAACTCAACATCATGTATATTGTGCATATGGTCTGCACCGGTCGGTGAGGTTGCATAGCCCATGCCAAGCCCCACTTTGCCCCGGGGGTCATGCATCGGCAGTTCCTGTCCCTTTATCTGCATCGCATATTGGATAGCCCCTTTACCTATCTTCTCCGCAGCACGTTTTGAACCCTCAGCGAGAATATCGCCAAGGCCTTCACGCTTCGCTATCATCTCCACCATCTTCATCATCGCTTCGGCATTACCGAACCGGAGATCAATACCGCCGGTATCTTTCTCGGTCAGGATACCGTTCTCGAAGCACTCCATGGCAAAAGCAATGGTTGTGCCGGTACCGATTGTGTCCAGCCCCATGGCATTACAGGTCTGGTTGCCGTGAGCAATTGCCTTGATATCGCTGACACAGCAGAGTGAACCAAGGGAGCCGATTGTCTCGTACTCCGGCCCTCCGTAGATACGGTCCACATTATAGGGAGGTCCAACTTCGACAACACGTTTGCAGTTGACATTACAGGCAGTGCAGTTGTCTTTGTCTACCAGGATAGTCTCGGCCATGTTCTGCCCCGTAATGCTCTCGAAGCCGTCAAACTGGCCTTCGCTGAAATTCTTGGTGGGCAGTATTCCCATGCTATTCAGCCCGCTTACACCACCGGCGGTACCGAATGAGGCAAATCCACCCATGAACTTACTGATAATCTCCGCCGTAGCTCCGGCGATTTCACGGACCTTCTCCTGGTTAGCTACCTTCACGGGACTGGTTCCGCGTACGGCAATGGCCTTCAGCATCTTTGAGCCCATGACGGCTCCAAGTCCGCAACGCCCGTAGTAGCGGTTGATATCATTGGCAATAGCGGCAATTCGTACCAGCTTCTCACCGGCCGGGCCTATTTGCGTAACGCGTATCCGATTGTCACCAAGTTCGTCACGGATTTGTTGCTGGGCTTCTGCGGTGGTTTTGCCCCAGAGTTGTGCTGCATCCCGGATTTCCACTTTGTCATCTTTAATCCAGATGTAAACCGGTTTATCCGACTTACCTTCAATGATAATGGCATCCCAACCGGCATGTTTCAGTTCTGCCGGCCAGAATCCGCCCGCCTGTCCATCTCCCCAACCACCTGTGAGTGGGGACTTGGCGCCAACCCCGCTGCGACCACAGCCTGCAGCAGGCAGACCTGCGATTACGCCCGCCGAGAAAACCAGCTTGTTTTCCGGACCCAGGGGGTCAATGCCCGGTTTCAGTTCTTTTAACAGGTAATAACCTATTAGAGCAGTCCCACCGAAATACTGCCGATAGAACTTATTATCGGGTTCTTCAACAGTTGTCTGTCCAGTAGAAAGGTCTACTCTCAGGATTTTACCGGTATAGCCACCAGGTGATTCTTCAGCCATGAGTTAAGCCTCCTCAGTTGTATTTACTTCATTGCATTGTATATTATCAGCAGTTAAACAAGCAATACAAATCTTCAGATTATACTCAACGGATATATATGTGTGTAAAGAGTAATAAATGTACGGTTCAGTCTCCGATACGCACAATTTTATAGCGTAACTTACCAACCGGGACTGTTACCTCGACCTCATCTCCCGGCTTCCCGCCTAAAACCGCTTTTCCAATGGGTGAAGCATCAGATATTTTGCCGCCGGAAGGGTTTACTTCATTGGGATTTACCACGGTATAACTGACCTCTGTTCCTGACGCCAGGTCCTGTAGCGTAACCGTGTCCCCCAGGATAACTTTATGGCTGTTCTCCCTCACCCCGTCTATTATCACCGCTGCAGCCAGTGTTTCTTCCAGTTCCATGATTCTGCCTTCGAGGTGACCGCGCTGCTCCTTTGCGGCGTCCAGGGGAGCATTTTCGCGGAAATCCTTGTCTGCAGCCGCATGGCGGATGTCCTCAATCAGTTGGGGACGTTTCTTTTTCAGTGCCGCCAGTTCACCCTGTAACTCATCATATCGCTGTCTGGTCAGGGGAACAGATTCACGCTCTTTTAACGCTGAAGCGGACAGGGCTTTATTCCTGGTTTTTCGTGCCTTGAGATGCACCGCCAGGTTCTGCCTGCACCACCCCTGCTTTTTGGCATGGTTCAGAAAAACCCTTACTTTAGCAAGTTTCCGGGTGAAGTCCGTGTCCGATTGAGAAAGGTGTTCAGCGTATTTTCCCACCTGCGGAGGAGATATAGCCGCAAACACCTGTTCCCATCCATACCAGCGGACAAAACGGTAAATTTCCTGCTGGCCGGTCTCTCTTTCCTTTTCAGGCAGGCCGGCAAGAAAACGACGTGCCGCCTCCCCAAGTTTTATATTCTCATTAACACCGGGCACTTCTTTACTCCTTCACGGATAACACTATTATCATTCCTGGCACCCATGATACCTTTAAACAGGCCTGCTAATTTGTCTATTCAACAGGCTGTTCCCGTCCGGGTATACGGTTATTAAGGCGAGCCGGCAGCTTCACCGAACCGATGACCTTGCGAAATACTTCGTAACCGATTACACGGGAAACAGCCCCACCATGCCAGTCAAAAGACAGGTCATCCGCTTTAAGAAGAGCATCGAGGATACCGGTCGATTCCACAACGTCAAAGAGACGGTCAATCTGGTTATCACCAAGGCGGTCAAAGACCCGGCGCGCCCAGTATCCGGTCCTCAGTTCCGAACCCAGCAGCTTCTTCCATTTTCGCTGGTATCCGGCCAGGCTCTTTGCCGAAAGATTATCTTCCACCAGTGCATTGTGCAGGTGTTCCGCTGCGATGTTGGCGCAGAGCAGTCCGTAGTAAATGCCGCCACCCGTAATGGGCTTCACCTGCCCGGCGGCAGTCCCGACCACCAGCAGTCTCTCCCCGTATGTTTTCGAAAGCGGTTTCAAAGATATGCCGCCATGAAGCACCTCGACATCCGCCGAGGCTATCTTCCCCTGTTCAGCCAGAGATGTCAGTAACTTCCTGAGATATACTTCCGGAGTCCGCCGTGAAAGTAACCCAACCAGTCCCATTCCGAAAGAAGTTGGGACCGTCCACGCAAAGAACGAGGGTGCGGTATCCTGTCCCAGGTAGACTTCAACATTATCCAGTTCGGGGAGCATAACCTCTGCCTGGACTCCCGTAACGAAATCACCGGTTCTGCCCAGTCCCAGCCGTTCTGTCAGACCGGGACTGAATCCCGTAGCGATAACTGCAACTCTTGCCTCGAGGTTTACGGGTTCATCGCCGCGGATGGCTTTTATATTGACTCCGTTACCGGATACTTCGATATCCCGGATCAGAGTACCGACCTCGTAGCGGGCTCCCCTGCCCTGGGCTTTGCCAATCATGGAAATGTTAAGTGATACTCTGTCGACGATAGCTGCCTGGCGTTCCGGACGCCATAGCCTGAGCATTTTACCGGAAGGTGAAAAAACCCGTGCACCTTTTACCCAGCGCTGGATAATGTCTTCCTCAATAGCAAAGGAGGTCACACATTCACGTCCGATAATGCCGGTGCAGCAGACCGGGTCAGTCAGGCTGCGCTTTCCTTCAATAACTATTACACTGTGACCCATTCCAGCCAGACGGGCAGCGACCTGGCTCCCTGTAACGCCGGCCCCGATTACGGCAACATCGTACAAACCTGTCCTCCTGATTAAGTGAAGACCTGATTACTAGCTTACCATGATTCGCTTCTCAAGGTGAATAGTGAACATCCGTGTTATAAATTTCCGGAAAATCATCTTGCTTATTCTTACAAAAGATAACACTGTTACAGCATAATATGTAAATAAACAGTGGTGAAAAATAAGCATAATTCACAATTTCTCATAGCATAATATGTATTGACATCACTATCCTCTGATGTTAGCATATTTTTCCTCCAAGTATTTACTTTATCCCCCGGGTTATCTCCCTTTCCATTCGGATAAGGGAGGACTGCTGCTGAGGGGTGGAAAGGAGGTGATATTCTGGGAGATGATATCTAAACTCCCACAGGACTATGCTTATACCAATCTTACCGTTAGCATAAATATGCTGACGGGTTATATCTGGAAAAGAGGGGGTTATTCCTGATGAAACGCAAGATATTATCAATAGTAATCACGCTTGGATTACTGGTTGGACTGATAGTTATGCCGGCACAGGCAGCCCTGCCTGAAGATATTGAATTATCAATCGAGAAGGGGCTGGAATGGCTGGTACCGTTGCAGCAACCAGATGGTTCGTGGGGACCCTGGGAAAGAGTAGCAACAACAGCATTCGCCGTAGTCAAGCTGGAGGATAGAGCGTACGAGTTGGGGTATGATTCGCCATTCGACCCAGAATACGAGTACAGTGAAAACGTGATATCAGGCTTGGATTACATCCTAGAGTATGCCTACGAGCACCCCGCAGGTGGTGCGGCTTTCTCCTCGTATTTTGATCCCCTGGAGGCCCCACCGTTCCCTCATGAAACCTACACCACCGGAGTAGTTATGATGGCGCTGGCAGCCAGCCAAGACCCAACTCACGTTGCTACCACCGGAGAGTTGACTGGTTGGACCTATCAAGCGATTCTACAAGCCAACGTCGACTTCTTCGTAGCATCCCAGAATGCCGACGGCGGCTGGCGTTACTTCGCGACCAATGATCCGAGTGATAACTCCAACACCGGATTCGCCGTGCTGGGCCTAAGCTACGCTGAGAATTTCGGTATACCAATACCATTGACACTCAAGGATAATCTGAGTAGTTACATCGATTACATCCAGAGTGATACAACTGGTGCTTCCGGTTACACGGCTCCAGGGAATTGGGAAAACGTTATGAAAACAGGAAATCTTTTATTCGAGATGACGTTTGTTGGTGATGCCTCAGATTCTACAAGAATGTTGGCAGCTATTGACTATATTGAGGAGTACTGGGACCACCAAAGCCAGGATCCTGGATGGTATGGTGATCCTCTACTTAATATGAAACCAAGCTATCTCTCAATGTATTGTCTGATGAAGGGATTCGAGATTGCGGGCATTGATACGATAACAGTGGTACGTGGTGGGAATCCAATAGAGGTGGACTGGTTCGACGAAGTTTCCACCCGAATTGTGGATACACAGGAAGATGATGGCAGCTGGCTTGGTGGTAACTGGGGCAACCAAGAACTCGATACTGTATGGGCCTTACTTACCCTGGAGAGGATTGCCCCACCACCTTCGGATATACCCGTACCCATTGATATCAAGCCGACCTCCTGCCCCAATCCGCTTAATGTAAAGGGCAAAGGTGTCATGCCGGCTGCGATTCTGGGTACCGAGGACTTTGATGTATCTGAGATTGACCCGGCTTCGGTACGACTTATCAACGCAGCTCTTGATGAGCCGGTTGAAGTTGCGCCGCTCCGCTGGGCTTACGAGGATGTCGCAGCTCCGTATCCGGGTGGCTTCAGTGACCCGCTGGACAGGGAAGACTGCTGGACCGAAGGACCCGACGGCTTCATGGACCTCACCCTTAAATTTGATGCGCAGGAGATTGTTGCCGCTATCGGTGCTGTTGATGATGGCGACGTAATTGTCCTGACCCTGACCGGTAACCTGACCGAAGACGCCGGAGGTACGGCAATCATCGGCCAGGATATTGTCTGGATTAAGAATAAGGGCAAGTAGACCACAGACTGCCACAATCGGCAGAAAAGGTAGTTTTCATTCTACCTGACAGATAAATCAAGAAGTGCCCTCCTTTATTGAAAGGAGGGCACTTCTCTTCTAGCATGAAATTAAGCGATTCAGGAGCTATTCACCGCTCCATTCAGGCTCCCGCTTCTCCACCCAGGCACGGGGGCCCTCCTTTGTATCCGGAGAAGTTGAGTTAATCAGCATTGCCATCTCGGCCATTTCCAGGTTTATATTGCGGTACATGTCAATACCCCGCCAGAGGAGACGCTTGGCAAACTGCGTAGCTACCGGTGCCTGGATAAACTGCCGTGCGAATTCCCTTGTTTTTTCCATCAGTTCATCATGCGGGACCACCAGGCTTACGTAGCCGATGCGCAGTGCCTCTTCGGCATCAATCATCCGTCCCGACCATATCAGTTCAAATGCCTTGGCAATGCCCACGATACGAGGCAGGAAGTAACACCCGGCATCACCGGGCAGGAGCCCCACCCGTACGTAGTTCATCCCCACCCGGGCTTTGTCAGACATTACCCTGATATCCGCCATGCTGGCCATGTCCATGCCCGCACCGGCAGCCGGGCCGTTTATGGCGGCAAGGTACGGTTTATCAAAAGTCTCCAGTGCCCGTGGCACCCGGTGCACGCCAAGTCTCATATAATTCCGCCGGGCATACAACGGCTGGGCTTGCCCCCCTCCGGCGGCGGCCTTGACGTCCATTCCGGAACAAAACCCCCTGCCCGCCCCGGTTACCACCAGTACCCGCACTTTGGAATCACGTTTGGCGGACTCGATAGCATCCACCCATTCGGCCAGAAGGGTATCCGTAAAGGCATTCAGGCTCTGGGGCCGATTCAGGGTTATCGTACCAATATAGTCATCTACCTCATAGATTATTTCCTGGTATTCCATTTCTTCTCTCCTTGTGACATTACTACAACTTTTATGGCAATGCGGTTATACTAGACCGCCAGAATTATACTGTCAAGACAGCACCCCCCACAGCGTGCATTGACAAAACCCGGTCATCAGATTAGAGTTTTCATTATCATGCAAGGACTATAATATCGGTGATGCAAAACAACAGGCATTGAAAGGGGATTACATGAGTGATAACGTAAAGATTGCCGCCGTCCAGATTGACCCGAAGATAACAAAAAACGAAGCAAACCTGGAGAAGATTCTGCTCAGGACACAGACCGCCGCAGAGGCCGGTGCTAACCTGGTTGTCTTCCCGGAATGTGCCCTGACCGGTTATGTTTTCAACAGCCGCGAGGAAGCGCTCCCCTTCATGGAGACCGTGCCCGGTCCGGCAACGCATAAACTGGCGGAACTCTGCCGGAAAACAGGTGTATACGTGGTCTTTGGTCTCCTGGAAGTAGATGGTAAAAACTGCTATAACGCCGCTGCACTGGTGGGACCGCAGGGCCTGGTGGGTAACTACCGCAAGAACCACCTGCCGTTCCTCGGTATCGACCGTTTTGTAGACCCGGGGAACAGGCCATTCGAAGTGCACCGGACGCCGATTGGTAACATCGGGATGCACATCTGCTACGATTGCAACTTTCCGGAAAGCGCCCGTATCATGACACTGCAGGGTGCCGATATCCTCGCTCTGCCTACCAACTGGCCGGGCACCCGGGACTATATTTCAAAGTACGTTATCAACACCCGCGCCCTGGAGAATAAAGTCCACGTAGTTGCCGTTGACCGTGTCGGTGTTGAACGGGGTGTCAGGTTTCTCGGCAGAAGCAAGATTGTCGATGCGTGGGGTAATACACTTGCCCGGGGCAGCGCCAGGAAGGAAGAGATTCTGCTGAGTGAGGTCAGTCTGGAGCAAGCCCGCCAGAAACATATTATTATAAAACCGGGTGAATTTGAGGTGGACTATATCCGGGACCGCCGTCCGGAGATATACGGAGACCTTACCAGACCCGATACCGCCAGGTAGTAGAACCTGAAATCAGCAGTACCAGCGGTTGGGCGGAGGGTGTATCCTCCGCCCAACGTAACGGACAAAAGTCTTATCTGCCCTTCCAGTCTGGCGGCCGTTTTTCGCTGAAAGCCTTTGGGCCTTCCACGAAGTCTTCGGACTGTGCCATCATCTGGGACATGAGAAAACCGTGGTTTATGGCGACCCCGAGTGTCATGTCCTGACCTTTCATGGCTGCCTCTTTCGATGAGCGAATTGACAGCGGTGCGCAGCGCAGGATGTCATTTACCCAACTGTCCACACATGTCCATAACTCGCTGAGGGGTACCACTTCATTAACCAGGCCGATGCGGTATGCTTCTTCAGCAGTGATGTGCCGGGCTGTGAGTATCATTCCCATTGCCACTTTCAGTGGCAGTTGTCGCGGCAGCCGGTGAAGACCGCCCGCACCGGCGTTAAGACCCACGGTTGGCTCGGGAAGCCCGAAACGGGCGTGGTCCGCGGCAATAATAATGTCGCAGGCCAGCGCCATTTCCAAGCCACCCCCCAGGCAGAAACCGTTGACGGCGGCAACCATCGGTTTATAACAATCAAAGCGATTGGTAATACCACCAAAGCCGCCCGGTGGTGACGGCGGTCTGGACACATTCTTTCCGGTCATTTCAGCCTGATATCTTAAGTCGTTACCGGCCGAAAAAGCTTTTTCACCAGTGCCGGTAAGAATACCAACCCACATCTCAGGGTCGTCCCGGAAGTCGGACCAGGCATCCCAGAATTCCACGTGAGCCGGCGGATGAAGGGCATTCATCCGTTCCGGACGGTTAATCGTGATATAGGCTATGTGTCTGTCTACATCCTTTTTATAAATCAGGAATTCGTAGGCCATGATATCTCCTTTCCCCTTTCGTATTTTAGTAAGATAATTCCCCTATATTACCACAACAAGCCGGGATTATCAGGCAAGATAGCCGCCATCGGCAGCATTCCTCTCTCCCGTAATCCAACTGGAGGCATCGCAGGCAAGGAAGAGAACAACACGGGCAATCCCTTCCGGCTCAGCCATCCGACCTTATAGCACACTGCGTAATAGTCATTACTGTAATAAACATTACTGTAATAAACATTACTATAGTGCTCCAGAGGTGCCTCGTCAAGAAGAAAATCCTGATGACAAGGAGTCCTATGCTATAATTGTGACCGTAATGGAAAAGCTAATTTCCGGCGTAAGCAGGTTGGGGCTGCAATTTGAAACCGGGCAGCTCGAGCAGTTCGAAGTATTCTACCGGGAGCTTACCGCGTGGAATAAGCGTATCAACCTCACATCAATTACGGGATATGAAGAAGTGCAGGTTAACCACTTCCTTGATGCTCTCACGTTGGTCCTGGCATGGCAACCGCCGCAGAGAAATAACCGCCTGCGTATCATCGATATCGGGACAGGAGCTGGAATTCCCGGAATTCCGCTAAAAATCATCTTCCCGGATTTACGACTTGTCCTACTTGAATCGACAGCAAAGAAAGCCGTTTTCCTGAAGCACCTTTGCGAGCAACTGGACATTGATGATGTTGAGGTCGTTACAGGACGCGCCGAGGAAATCGCACACCGGGAGCAGTACCGTGAGCAGTTCGAGTTGGTATTATCACGGGCTGTCGCACCGCTTCCAACCCTTGTGGAACTGACGTTACCCTTCTGTACCGCCGGTGGCATCTTTATCGCCTACAAGAAGGGTGACATTGAAACTGAACTGGAGCAGGCACGTAATGCGATCAATATCCTGGGAGGCAAGCTGCAGGGAATAACAACCGTTGACCTGCCCGAGTTCCCCGGCCGGCG
Source organism: Dehalococcoidia bacterium (assembly GCA_011192055.1). The sequence goes on along the minus strand of DUES01000198.1, from coordinate 3,646 downwards.
TTGCCTGGTGGTCGTTGATAAGATCTCCCCTACCCCGGATAAATATCCCCGGCGACCGGGAATGCCGTCGAAGCGACCGCTCTCCTGAATGAGAGACGAGACAGCCCGAAGTAGCGTTATTAAAGGCCTTTCCAGTTGATTAACAGCCATGACAGTAGTAGAATAATTTTGTATCTACAAGAAGCCTGCTAACCAGTGAGGAGATAAACATGGAAACCGGAACGTGGAAGGTAAAAACCGGCCTTGCTCAGATGCTGAAAGGCGGGGTGATAATGGATGTTGTCACTCCTGAGCATGCCAAGATTGCCGAGAATGCCGGAGCCTGCGCAGTCATGGCTCTGGAAAGAGTACCGTCAGATATCCGGGCTGCCGGCGGTGTCGCCCGAATGGCTGACCCGACGATTATCGAAGCTATCATGAAGGCCGTATCCATACCTGTCATGGCAAAGTGCCGTATCGGTCATTTCGTCGAAGCACAGGCACTTGAAGCGCTGGGTGTCGACTATATTGATGAGTCAGAGGTGCTGACGCCTGCTGATGAATCGCACCATGTCTGGAAACACGATTTCAAGGTGCCCTTTGTCTGTGGCTGCCGTAACCTCGGTGAAGCCCTTCGGCGTATCGGTGAAGGGGCTGCGATGATTCGGACCAAGGGTGAAGCCGGTACCGGCAACATCGTCGAAGCGGTCCGGCACATACGGACGGTCATGGACGAAATTCGCAAGCTGGTAAACATGCCCGAAGAAGAGCTGATGGCGGAAGCCAAGGAACTGGGCGCACCGTTTGAACTCGTCAAGGAAGTACACGAAATCGGTAAGCTGCCGGTAGTGAACTTCGCTGCCGGAGGTGTTGCCACTCCTGCGGACGCCGCACTGATGATGCAGCTTGGTGCCGATGGTGTTTTCGTTGGTTCCGGTATCTTCAAGTCCGATAAACCCGACGTGATGGCTGACGCAATTGTGAAAGCGACCACACACTACCAGGAACCTCAAATAATAGCCGACGTATCCAAGAACCTGGGCGCCGCAATGCCCGGACTGGATATCAGGCAAATCAAACCGGAGGAGTTACTGGCATCCAGAGGATGGTAACATGAGAATAGGTGTCCTTGCCCTGCAGGGAGCCTTTGCCGAGCATATTTCCGTACTGCATCGACTGGAAGCAGACACAGTGCCCATCCGTTTACCTCACCAGCTCGTGGGGCTGGACGGGCTGATTATTCCCGGCGGCGAAAGCACCACTATGACCGGGTTGATGCTGGACTACAACCTGCGCACCGAAATAAGCCGGAAAGCAACTGAGGGGCTGCCGGTTTTCGGGACCTGCGCCGGGATGATACTCCTCGCCAGAGACGTCGACGATAACCATGTTCAGCCGATAGCCGCCATGGCAATTAAAGTACGGCGCAATGCCTTCGGAAGACAGAAGGAAAGCTTCGAAGCAGATTTATCAATACCGGTACTCGGGGAAAAGCCCTTTCCCGGTGTTTTCATCCGTGCCCCGATTATTGAAAGTGCCGATGATAACGTGGAGGTGCTGGCCTGCTTGACTAACGGAAACAACCTTGTTGCTGCTGAAGACACAGGCACATCCGCAGCGGAACCAGTGATAGTGGCAGTCAGGCAGGGAAGGCTTCTTGCCTGTGCATTTCACCCCGAACTCACTGATGACGTGAGATTTCACCGGTACTTTCTGGATATCGTTACCGGAAAGAGCTGATTCCGGTAACAGGGAGGATAGCGTGGAGAAAGTGATTACGGATGACCTGGATGCGCTGCTGAACATTCTCCCACCATATCTTCGGCAGTCGCTTGCAGAATCCGGTGACCGGCAGGAACTCCTTGAGGTAGTGCTTGACCTCGGCAGACTGCCGGAAATACGCTTCGCTCACCGTGAAATCACGCTGGATGAGCACGAGGTCACCGAAGAAGACATTAGTTATATCGTCGAGCGTGTCAGCAATTTCGGTGATGACAACCGCGCCGGTATTGAACTTACCCTGCACCGCATCTCGGCAATCCGTAACCGCAAGGGACGTATTGTCGGTCTTACCTGTCGAGTCGGCCGGGCGGTCTTCGGTACGATTCGTATCATCGAGGACCTTGTCCAGACCGGGAAGAGTATCCTGCTCCTGGGACGTCCCGGAGTGGGTAAGACAACCATGCTCCGTGAGGTTGCACGGGTACTCGCCACCGAACTGGGCAAACGGGTCATCATTGTGGATACGTCCAACGAGATTGCCGGTGACGGCGATATTCCTCATCCGGCGATAGGACATGCCCGACGGATGCAGGTAGCAACACCTACCATGCAGCACGCAGTAATGATTGAGGCAGTGGAGAACCACATGCCGGAGGTCATCGTCATTGATGAAATAGGGACTGCCCTGGAAGCGCAGGCCGCCCGGACAATCGCAGAGCGCGGTGTGCAGCTTATCGGGACTGCCCATGGAAATACCCTGGAAAACCTGATGATGAACCCAACCCTTTCCGACCTCATCGGAGGTATACAGTCCGTAACACTGGGAGACGAAGAAGCCCGCCGGAGAGGTACCCAGAAATCGATACTGGAACGTATGTCTGCTCCCACTTTTGACATACTGGTGGAAATTCAGGACTGGGACCGGGTAGCCATTCAACCTGAAGTTGGAGAGGCAGTTGACCTCATCCTGCGCGGTCAGCCTCCGGCCACGGAGACCCGCTGGCTGGACGAAAATGGCGAGGTTAAAGCGGAAAAGATAATCCCTGAGGTTGCCGAGAGGAAAACACCGTTACCAGGGCAGATAGCCAGGACGAACGGTGACCACCGGCTGTTCCTGGTTGGCGTGAACAGGGGCAGGGTAGAACAGGTAGCCAGCGACATGCACCTGGACCTGGAACTGGTCAATAACCTCGAGAATGCCACTCTGCTGGTAACCTCCAAGAAGTACTTCCGCCAGAAACCGAACAAGGTGAGAGAAGCGGAAGCATCCAACCTGCCTATTTTCGTGCTGCGGGGAAACACGCCGCAGCAGATACGGCAGTTGCTTAATACCATCTACCCGACCGAGATACCCCGCCAGGCAAGCTCCTTTGAACAGGCCCTGAGTGAGGCTGAAGAAGCTGTCGGCAAGGTACGGTCCGGTGAAGAAACAATTGAACTAAGCCCGCAAAGCGCCTATATCCGCCGGCTCCAGCACCTGATTGCCGAGCGTAACGCCGTGGCATCCCAGAGCACCGGCAAAGACCCGAACCGCAGGGTAAGGATATTCAGGGGATAGAGGTATCCAGCCTGAAAGAGATTGCTTCGGCCTGCCGGTAAAACCGGCAGGCCAGCCCGCAATGACAATCTCAAATGTGTCGCTGCGAGGAGCAACAGCGACGAAGCAGTCTCTTACTCCCCCCTCTCAGATTGCTTCACTATCGCTCGCAATGACAGATAACCATAAAAGCAACCCAAAAACAAAGGCAGATAAGGTAATGTATTGCCCTAACAACATGACTCATTCTAAGGTGTGAATAATCTCTGCGCTAGACTACCCTTCACACCGTTTTGGGGTGTTAAGAGGGGTGGAACCCCTTTTGAACGGGGGTACAAGGGGGTGTCCCCCTTGTTATCTGTTATTTAAATCAGTTTGACCTGTTGCTTCCCGTGATGACACACAGCC
>DUES01000197.1 GCA_011192055.1 Dehalococcoidia bacterium | reverse complement strand
TTGATGGGCATACGGCCTGTGTCAGCCTTCAATTCTCAGATAAGAAACCGGATATCGATGAGATAATAAATATCTGGCGGGATTTCAGTTCAATCCCGCAGGAACTGGAATTGCCTTCGGCACCGGCACGGCCGCTGATATACCGTGACGAAGTTGACCGTCCGCAACCACGCAAGGACAGGGATGCTGAAAACGCGATGGCAGTAACTGTTGGCAGACTGAGAGAATGCAATGTCTTCGATTACCGGTTTGTTGGTCTGCACCATAATACGGTCAGGGGTGCTGCCGGCGGCTCAATACTGAATGCGGAACTCCTGAAGGTAAAGGGGTTGATTGGGTAGAAGCATATACTCGAATATGTGAGAAAAGAGAGGGGCTGAGAAGCCCCTCTTTGATTATGATGTCCTATTCCAGGTAGTCCTTGAGCTTGCGGCTGCGACTGGGGTGGCGGAGCTTGCGGAGTGCCTTGGCCTCTATCTGGCGGATTCTTTCGCGGGTGACCTTGAATTCCTGTCCGACTTCCTCAAGGGTCCGGCTGCGGCCGTCTTCCAGGCCGAACCTGAGCTGAAGGACGCGCTGCTCACGGGGGGTGAGACTGGAGAGGACCTCCTCAATCTGTTCCTTGAGGAGTTGCTTGGACGCGGCGTCCACCGGTGGCATGGCGTTACGGTCCTCGATGAAATCGCCAAGGTGGCTGTCTTCTTCCTCACCCATGGGCAGTTCCAGAGAAATGGGAAGCTGGGCTACCTTGACTATTTCCCTGACCTTTTCCGGGGACATGCCCATTTTATCGCCGATTTCCCTCGAGGTAGGCTCACGTCCATACTCCTGGGCAAGGCGCCTGCTCAATCGAAGGAGCTTGTTAATTGTCTCAATCATGTGGACCGGCACCCGGATAGTCCGTGCCTGGTCCGCTATAGCGCGTGTAATTGCCTGCCGTATCCACCAGGTAGCGTAGGTGCTGAACTTATACCCCTTGTGAGGGTCAAACTTTTCAACAGCACGGATGAGACCGATATTACCCTCCTGGATAAGGTCGAGCAGGGACATACCGTGACCGATATGCTTCTTGGCGACACTGACTACCAGGCGCAGGTTGGCTTCCGTGAGGTGATTCTTCGATATTTCCGCTCCTTTTTCGATGGTAGCCAGGTAGTCACCGAGTTCGTGTTCGTGGGTGCGAATAGTATCGGCAAGCGTGGGGTCCTCAACCAGGTCTGCAATACCCTCCAGGGTTACGTCCTCCCCGATAGCGTCCAGCACGTAGTGAGGAATGAGGGCACAGCTGACTGACAGGTTGATAACCTTCTGTTCTGTTTCGGGAAGTGACAGGTCCATCTGCAGGCCAACATCCTGTACCATTAACTGGTCGATAACGCCGTCTATTTTATCCCTGAGGTCAGGGTCAGATACGTTTTTCACGAAGCTGGTGCAGGGTTCAAGCTGGTGTGCTTCCCGCAGCAAGGCAAGCAGTTCGGTTGTTTCTCCCAGTTCCTTGACCATTGTGAGTATTATGTTGGTTGCCGTAGAAGACGTGCCTGCTCTTCTTAGCTGGCGCCTGACGTCTTCAATCCGCTTACCTTCCTCAATCTTTCTTGCCAGTATCTTTTCTTCAGCCGCCGTCAGGAGCTGTACTTTGCCGATTTCATGAAGGTAAAGGCGGACCGGGTCATCGCCAACCTCCTGGTCCTCCAGTGTCTCAATAGGTGTATGAAGTTCGAGGTCAGCGGCGTGTTTTGCGTTAGCCGTTACCTCTTCGGTGGAGGAACGTTCCTCGTCATCTTTGTTTTCGTCCGGGAACGATGCAGCGCTAGGTATTTGTTCCAGATCCATCTCTTGCGCTCCTGTTTGTTCTGGCTTTTTGATTGAATATCTCCAGTAACTGGGTGTTTGAGTCTAGTCCCTGCTCTTGAAGCCGGGTAAGGTCAATATTGCTTTCCTTCTCTTTGGACTTGATTTCGCGGTGGTAATCCTCTCTCAATCGTCGGACATAGTCAGGGAACCTTTGCTCCAGTTTGTCTGTGAACAGTTCCTGTGATACCAGACTGTCAACCTGCTCCCACATTGCGGGGTCGAGCCTCTCCTTCAGTGATTCCAGGTCTGCTGACTGCTTCCAGGTAACAAATATTTCCCGGTTCTGGCTGTTCTGGAAATATTCCGGGAGGAGTTCTTCACTATAGTCTTTCAATTCGGGGTGCTGCAAAAGTAGACTGAGGCACTGCTCCTCAACTGGTCTGGAGAGAATTGCTGTGGTTGGTTTTGCATCGGATTTCCTGCTTGCCTTGCGCGGTTCTGATTTTACCACGCGGTCTTGCATTGCAGTTTCCAGTACATTATACCTGATTCCGGTTAAAATTGCCAGTTTGGTTAGATAATGGTCACGGCGTATGCTGTCTTTTATCCTGGCAATCAGGGGTAAAAGCTCGTCCGTTACCCTTGATTTATCGCTGGCCCGGGTAAAGTCAAGTCCGGTAGATGCCATACCAAAGGCGTAGTCGAGGACAGGCACAGCTTGTTCCACGAGGTCTCTCCAGGTAGTGGGATTTTCCTGGATAACGTCATCGGGATCGTTACCACTGGGGAGGAGCATGACCTGCACCTCGGTATCGAGGGTATTTTCATAGTCCACGCAGCGTCGCATTGCTTCTTTACCGGCGGCATCGGCATCGAGGGCCAGGATGATGTTTCTGGACAGCTTTTTAAGTGTAGTGACCTGGCGCTCCGTGATTGATGTTCCCATGGAAGCGACAACATTGGTGAACCCGTTCTGGTGGGCGGTGATAACGTCCATATAGCCTTCTACCAGCACGGTACGGTCCTGCTTCCGTATAGATGGTGCTGCCAGGTCGATAGCATAGAGAGTGCCGCTCTTGTCAAACACCAGGGTCTGTGGTGAGTTGGTATACTTGGGGAGTGAGTCGTCCAGTACCCTTGCCCCGAAACCTGTCGTGTGACTGCGGGCATCATGTATCGGAAACATCAGGCGGTTACGAAACCGGTCACGGGTTGAACCGTCATCGTTTTCTACCAGGAGACCGCCATCGAGGAGCTCCTTCTCACTATAGCCTATCTCGGTCAGGTGTTGTTTCAGTGCTTCCCAGCTATTCGGACCGTAGCCAAGTTGAAATGCAGCCGCTGTCTCACTGGTGAACCCTCTGCGAAGCAGATAGTCGCGTGCCCTTGCAGCGCCCGGAGAACTGACTAACTGTTCGTGGAAGTAGGTGGCTGCAGCCGCGTTTACCTGGTATAACCGCTCTCTCTCATCTTTCCGGGCGTCGGGTACCACCCTGGTTGGTAAGATTACGCCTGTTCGCTCGGCAAGCAGGCGCAGGGCCTCACCGAATTCAATACCCTGCTGTTTCATTACGAATGTAAAGACGTCTCCACCGGTATTACAGGCGCCGAAGCAGTGCCAGCTCTGTCGCTCCGGAAAGACATAGAACGACGGCGCTGTTTCAGAATGAAACGGACAGAGGGCCCGGAAGTTGCGCCCTGACTTTGTCAGGGTAACGGACTGGCCGATTACGTCAACGATATCGGTTTTCTGTTTTACTTCGTCGATTTCACTCATCCCGCTTAATCCAATGAATGTTTATTGGTGTCCTGTCCTTCACTAGCAGGGTGCTGAAAAACCCTTTCGACCATCCCCCAGACCCCTGCCAAAGGGGCTTCGCCCCTTCTGAGGAGCGCCGCTCCTTCTGAGGAGCGCTCCCTCTGAACTCCCCTTTTTCCATCAGCCTGCTAGTGAGAGATATGGTGAGCAGTAAGGAAAGACGATACTTCCTGCCTTTTATAATACTACTACTGGAGAAATACTTGAATAGAATACCGGGAGAAAAGCCGGTTTACGTGTCTATTCCCTGTTGATAATAAACCGGAGTTGCCTGACCTTTGATTCCGGCAGAGCGAGTTCTTCGATTTTTCTCATGGCATACTGGTCGGTCATGCCGGCGATGTAGTCGACAACCCTTTGTCCTTTGTCGTCATCGCGCAGATGGTACTCCGGTGGAAGACGGTCCTGGTGACTTACAAAATACTCGTACAGCAGGCGAATTACGTCCCTTGCCTTTTCCGATTGCACCCGGGCTGCTTGTACAGTATATACCCTTTCAAAAAGAAATACTCGTAAAATATTGGTTGCTTCCAGTACCTCGGGGCTCATCCCAATGCCAATATACGGTTCTACTCCGGCACTGTTTCCCGTAATTGCCCACGAGTGGTTGATGATATCGGTCACGAGCGTATTGATACGTGCCGAACGGGAGAGTCCCAGCACTTCAACAGCCGAAAGCGGCAACTCCCGCCCGGTAATAATGCCTGCCCTTATGGCGTCATCGGTATCATGGTTTACGTATGCGATAATGTCTGCCAGACGGCAAATCTCCCCTTCACAGGTACCGGCTTTTCCCTGCTCGTCTTTGAGGATACCTTCACCTGTCTTGGAGTGATTAAGGATACCGTCTCTTACTTCCCAGGTGAGGTTGAGTCCCCGGCTGTTGTTTTCAATATGGTCAACAACGCGCAAGGACTGCTCATTATGATGGAACCCGCCGGGATAAAGGTCATTGAGTACTTCTTCACCGAGGTGTCCGAAAGGGGTGTGTCCGAGGTCATGACCAAGGCTGATTGCCTCTGCCAGGTCCTCGTTAAGATTGAGGGCACGGGCGATGGTGCGTGCTATCTGGGATACTTCCAGCGTGTGGGTCAGTCGGGTAACATAGTGGTCACCCAGGGGAGCGATAAAGACCTGTGTCTTGTGTTTCAGGCGACGGAAGCTGTTGGAGTGAATAATACGGTCGCGGTCACGTTGAAAAGCTGTGCGGATAGGGCAGGGCTTTTCTTCACTGAGCCTGCCCTGCGACAGCCTGCTCTTCCGTGCGTAGGGAGAGAGGCTTTCTTCCCGCTCCTCAGCCAGCCGGCGAATTTCGGGCCGATGATTCACTATTTCTGCAATCGCGCTTCGACTTCTGCGATTATTTCCCTGGTGCGGTCAATCATATCGGGGCTTACGGATACCGAGGTAATACCCCATTCCACCAGTTTCTCAGTCAGTTCCGGGTAGACCGATGGCGCCTGTCCGCAAATGGAGGAAGTGACCCCCATGCTACTGGCAACCTTGATGGCTCTTTCCAGTGACAGCATCACGGCCTCATCCATCTCATTGAAGGTATCGGCTAGTTTTTCACTGTCGCGGTCTATACCCAGGGTGAGCTGGGTAAGGTCATTGGAGCCGATGGATATTCCGTCAATACCTACGGCGAGGAACTTGTCCAGCAGGATAATGTTTGAGGGTACCTCGACCATCATCCATATCTTGAAGTCCTCCGAGCGTTTCAGACCCTCGTCGGCCATTATCTGTATGGTCCGGCTCAGTTCGTTGACGGTGCGAACAAAAGGTATCATGACCCAGAGGTTGTTGTATTTTTCACGGACTTTCTTGATTGCGGCTAACTCCAGCTTGAAGGTCTCGATATCGGTGATATAGCGGGAAGCTCCGCGGTAACCGAGCATCGGGTTTTCTTCAGCCTGTTCGTAGTCCTCACCGCCCTTCAGAGCACGGTATTCGTTGGTTTTGAAGTCATTGGTCCGGTAGACTACCCGCCGGGGATGAAAGGCTTTGGTAAAGGTTGTCAGGCCTTCGGCCAGTTTTTCTACGAATTCGTCACCCCGGCCCTCACTTATCATGTAGCTGGGGTGTTCGCCAATCTGCGCGACCATGAATTCGGCGCGCAGCAGACCGATGCCGTCGACATTGCGGGAAGCCACACGGTCGACTATCTCAGGTTGTGCCAGGTTAACGAGGAGCTTGGTCCTGGTCTCAATATCGTCCCTTATCTGGCGTTCTTCCTCTGCGAATTCAATTTTGCCATCGTAGACCTTACCGCCGGAACCGTCTACGGTGATTATCTGTCCGTCTTTAAGGGTAGCCATGGCCTTTTCGCTGCCGACAACACATGGAATTCCCAGTTCGCGGCTTACGATTGCGGCATGTGCGGTCCGGCCACCGCGGTCAGTCACAATGGCGGCGGCGCGTTTCATAGCAGGAACGAAGTCAGGAGTGGTCATTTCAGCAACCAGGATATCGCCATCGAGAACCTTGTCAATCTGGGAGGGGTCCGGTATTATTTTCACCGGTCCCGAGGCTCTTCCCGGACTGGCCGGTGAGCCGGAGAGAATCGGTTCAGCCTCGATTTCAAGCTCAGCAGTAACGTTCTCCCTGATAGTGGTAACCGGGCGCGTCTGAACAATGAAAAGTTCATTACCTTCTTTAGCCCACTCCACGTCCTGGGGGAACTGGTAGTGTTCTTCAAGGCGCTTACCTAACTCGGCGAAGGCAATTATATCTTCATCGGTTATTTTCTGTTGTGCCTGTTCGTCAGGAGTAAGATTTATCTTGATGTTGGGTTCGTCCGGAGTCCCCGTTTCACTCTTTACCAGTTTCCACTCCTGCGCCTTGATTTCCTTGTGAATAATCTTGAAGTCTTCCTTGTTGACGACATAGTGGTCCGGGGTTACATCTCCCGAGACAATCATCTCTCCAAGGCCGAGGACAGCTTCAATTGTTATCTTGCTCCGGTCACTGCTTGTCGGCTCAAGGGTGAACATGACACCGGCGGCATCTGACTGCACCATGTGCTGTACCGGTACGGCGATACCGACTTTAAAGTGTTCGAAGCCGTTTTCTACGCGGTAAAAGATGGCACGTGATTCAAAAAGTGAAGCCCAGCATTTATGGACGGCAAGCACTACCTCATTTTCACCTTTAATATTGAGGAAGGTAGCCTGCTGTCCCGCAAAGGAAGCTTCGGGCAGGTCTTCGGCTGTTGCCGATGAACGCACGGCAACATAACCGTTATCCATTTTCAGGTAAGACTCTTTAATATCGTTCGCCAGGTCATCAGGCATAGCCGCATCCATAATGACCTGCTTCACCCTGGCGGAGATATCCTGGAGCTGCCGGCTGTCATTGGGGTCAAGCGGCTCCAGAATAGCACGGATATCATCCGTGATTCCTGTTTCTTCCAGGAAAGCAAAGTAGGCATCGGCGGTCACGATAAAACCGTTTGGAACCGGTATACCGGCATTGGTCATTTCCCCGAGATTTGCACCTTTACCACCAACAATAGGAATATCATTCCTGGTTACTTCATGGAACCACATAATATTCCGGTTTACATGGCGCATTTACATCCACCCCCTCGAGTGTATATAACCCTATTGCTCTATGCTATAACACGGAAACTCAGTAAAGCAAATTCTGAATTAACAACATGGTGTATTATAGCATAGTGCGGGGGTACAACGGACAAACCGGTATGAGTATCAGGCGTGGGACTAGCACCAGTCAATTTGACACCGAACGTTTGATGGGGTTAAAATTGGAAGTGCCTGCGGGGATAATAGGAGGGCTACCGTGATTGAGATGGTTGTGGATAGTATACGGGTTAGCCTCATGAACTACCAGCGGGTGGTTATGCTCAAGGAAAAAACGACTGACCGTTACCTTCCTATCTGGATTGGCCCTGCTGAAGCGGACGCTATCGCAGTCAGACTGCAGGGTGTCAGCGTTCCCCGACCAATGACACATGACCTGATGCATTCTATCGTAGATGTCCTGGGTGCCAGTATCAATTCCATTGTCGTTAGCGACCTCAAAAACGATACCTTCTTCGCCAAGATTGTGCTCAATGTAGATGGAGAGCAAATGGAGGTTGATTCCCGGCCCAGCGATGCCATCGCACTGGCGGTAAGGGTTGAAGCACCGATATATGCAGAGGATATCGTCCTGGAAAAAGCGGGCATTGTGCTGGATAAGGAAACGGGAAAACCGGTAGGTGACCCGAAGGATATCAACCATGCTGCAGGTAAACCTGTCAGCGAAGAAGAAATGAAAAAGATGTCTGCTTTCTATGATTTTATAAATAGTCTTGACATGGAGGACTTCGACAAGAGAAAGTCTTAAGTAGTACGCGGGTTTCGGGACCGGGGCATGGACTACCCGGTATCCAACAAGGTGTGAGCGTAGTCCAGAGAGCAATAAGGCAGCTTTCCAGATGGGTAGAGGTATGGGAAATCCCGCAAACGGCTTTTGCGGGATTTTTTTTGTAATCAGAGGGAAGCCGGACACGAGCAAGTAAAGATTACGCCGATGAGATCACGGGTTACTGGAAAATCGGTTGACTAGAGCAGGAGTATTTGTTATGCTACGATTGGTATGGACAAGCGACTTGCTGCAGTGGGGTTGCTGGGGGTCGGGTTCTTTGTTGCTTGTTCCATTATCCTGGGCGTAGTTGGTGGACGCTGGCTTGATTCTAAACTTGGCAGCGAACCTCTCTGGTTAATAGTCGGGTTGTTCCTTGGTCTTACAGTGGCGTTTTATGGCGTGTATGTCATGCTCCGGCCATTTCTTGGCGGCAAGAATGGCGATAGCGGGAATAACAAACAGAATAAGGGGAATAGCTAGTGTCTAAGAAAGGCTGTCTGGGGTGCTCTTTCCCGGTATTAATCACGATTGTAGTAGTTGTCCTGGCGGTCCTTGTTATCAGTTTCCTCAGTGGCGCTATTGGTAAGGCGCTTGTCGGCGACATCGGATTACCCGAGTTATTCACGGTTCAATCACCGCATGTACAATTACCTGCGGAAGTAATTTTCCACATTGGTGGCTTTGCCGTCACGAATACTATTATAGCTTCGTGGATTACGGTGATTGTCCTGCTGGTGCTGGTTTATGCTATTACTCACCGGATAAAGCTGATCCCCACACGATTACAGAGTTTACTGGAATTTGCTTTGGAGTGGTTGCTGAATCTATGTACCGATGTGGCCGGTGAGAAGAACGGACGCCGTTTCTTCCCGGTAATCACCACCATCTTCCTGTTTATCCTGATGAACTCCTGGATTAGCCTGGTGCCCGGTTTTGGGTCTATAACCCGTGCTGTTACCGAGCATGGTGAAACGCATATTCTCCCGGTACTCCGGGGTGCAAATACGGATATCAATTTCACGCTGGCGCTGGCGCTTATATCCTTTGTCTTCGTGGAGTACCTGGGTATCAGTAATGGCGGTCTGCGTTATTTCACCAAGTTCATTAACGTCCGACGTTTTGGCCATGGTGTCGGGCAGTTGCTCCGCGGAAAGGTAAAGAGCGGTTTTGGCGACATCTTCATGGGCGGTATTGACATGTTTGTGGGGGTGCTCGAAGGGATAGGGGAAATGGTTCGCATTATCAGTTTCACTTTCCGTCTTTTCGGTAACATGCTTGGCGGTGAGATACTGATATTGATGATGATATTCCTCATGCCGTGGTTGCTGGCAATACCGTTCTACGGTCTGGAGTTACTGGTCGGGATGGTACAGGCGCTTATTTTCGGTGGTCTGACACTAGTCTTTGCCGTGATGGCGATCATGTCTCACGAACAAGAAGAAACGCATTAAAAAGTGTAATTAGTTAGTTACTACCTGAAGGAGGAACGAGTAGAGTATGGACGGGATCACCGCTGAAACAATGAAACTTCTTGCAGCTGGAATAGCAATGGGTTTCGGAGCCATAGGTCCGGGTATTGGCATCGGAATCCTGGGTTCAGGGGCCATGCAGGCACTGGGCAGAAATCCGGAAGCCCGGGGACCGATCATGACGAACATGATTCTGGCAATTGCCATGACTGAGGCGGTCGCCATTTATGCCTTGGTAGTATCGGTTGTTCTATTATTTGTTGTTTAGTTAAATTAGCCAGGAGGTGTTAGTGTGGAAGGACTTGGTATAAACTGGTCAACACTACTGGCTCAGATGGTGAATTTTTTCATCCTCTTTGGTCTGCTCTATTTCTTTGCCTATAAGCCGATATTGAAAATGTTTGATGAGCGTTCGCGCAGGATTAAGGACAGCGTGGAACAGGCGGAAAAGGTCAGGGAAGAAGCGGCACGTTCTGATGAAGAACACCGGAAGAAGCTGGAAGCTGCTTCAAAAGAGGGGCAGGAAGCGATTGCGCGGGCAATGAGAGCCGGCGATGAGGCCAGGCGGAGAGCCGAAGAAGAAGCGAAAGAACAGGCCGGAACTCTGCTGGACAAAGCCCGCCAGGAAATTCAGCGAGAGAGGGATGAATCCATCAGGGAATTGCAGCAGGAATTTGCTGACCTGGCGATAGTGGCTGCTGAGAAAGTCATTGAGAAATCCCTGGATAAAGAAGCACACCGTGAGCTGATAGACAAGGTACTTGAAGAGAGCGGCACCCTGAAAACAGACTAGCCGTTTACGTATGAGGAGTTGAGGATGGCCAATAGCGTTTACGCGAGACGTTACGCGCAGGCAGTCTTCCGAATGGCACTGGAAAACCAGGAGCAGAATAAGCTGCAATCCGACTTGAGGAAGGTAAGCAGTATATGTCGGGATGAGGCTTTGTTTGCCCTGCTCGAAAATCCTGAAGTTTCCTTTCAGGAGAAGGAAAAGGTTTTATCCGAGCGATTGGGGGAAGTCAACCCGATGGTGCTGAAACTGGTGTCAATGCTGGTTGCCAAAGGTCGGCTGGAATTAGTCGAATATGTTTCGGATGAGTTCCAGCAACTGCTGGATGGATATCGTGGTGTTGAAGGCGCAGGAGTCGCCGAAGTTATCACAGCCATTCCTCTGGACAACGAGGAAAGGCTTAAGATCGGTGAACGAATAACAGAGATAGTCGGGAAGCCGGTGGTGCTTAAACCGAAGGTAGACCCGGGTATTATTGGCGGTATCATTATCAGAGTTGGAGACCGGCTTATTGATGGCAGTATACGAGGTAAGCTGGTTTCACTGAGGAAAGATATCGGTACCGTAGGCAAGTAATGGTTTGCGTAGTCGATCCCGGGAAAATAATACCGGGGTGATATGCAGTCTTCTGTGGAACGACGGGAGGTAACTTAGATGGCAACAAGAGGTCGAGATATTGCTTCCGCTATTAAGCAGGAGATATCGCAATTCGGCACAAAACTGGCGATGGTCGATGTTGGTGCTATAGTTGAAATAGGTGACGGTATTGCCCGGATACACGGACTTGCCGCGGTGAAATACAACGAGTTGATTGAATTCCCCGGCGACATCATGGGTATTGCCATGAACCTGGAGGAAGACAGCGTCTCGGCGATTATTGTTGGTGATTATACGAAGCTGAAAGAAGGTGACGAGGTACGGCGTACTGGCCGGATTGCCGAGGCACCTGTCGGCGAGATGCTTATCGGGCGGGTGGTAGACGCTCTGGGCCGTCCCCTGGATGGCAAGGGCCCACTTAAAGCGGAAAAGACCCGGCCGCTGGAGCTTGTTGCTCCGGGCGTGACAGAACGCCAGCCGGTAGACACACCGGTACAGACCGGTATCAAAGCGATAGACAGCCTGATTCCGCTGGGACGCGGACAGAGAGAGCTTATTATCGGGGACCGCTCTACGGGGAAGACGGCTATCGCCCTGGATACAATCATCAACCAGAAGGGCGGGGACCTTATCTGCATTTATGTTGCTATCGGGCAGAAGACCTCGAAGGTAGCACGGGTGGCGGCAACACTGGAAGAATACGGAGCAATGGCGCATACCATCATAGTTGCCGCCAATGCTGCTGATGCAGTTGCCATGCAATACCTGGCTCCCTATGCGGGCTGCGCAATGGGCGAAGAGTTCATGGCGCAGGGTAAGGACGCGCTGGTAATTTACGATGACCTTTCAAAGCATGCCTGGGCTTACCGGCAGCTTTCACTCTTACTGCGGCGTCCCCCGGGCAGAGAAGCCTATCCTGGTGATGTATTCTATCTGCACAGCCGGTTGCTGGAACGGTCGGCCAGGTATAATGATGAACATGGTGGAGGGTCACTGACGGCGTTACCGATTATTGAGACCCAGGCTGGAGATGTCTCAGCTTATATCCCTACCAACGTTATTTCAATTACTGACGGGCAGATATACCTGGAGACAGACCTTTTTAACGCCGGTACCAGACCGGCACTGAATATCGGTATATCTGTGTCCCGTGTGGGAAGTAAAGCCCAGACGAAGGCGATGAAGAAGGTGGCCGGTCGGCTGAGGATGGATTTGGCCCAGTACCGGGAGCTGGCTGCTTTTGCCCAGTTTGGTACAGCCGAGCTGGACCAGGCGACCAGGGCGCAACTTGATCGCGGTCAGCGGCTTACCGAGATTTTAAAGCAGCCTCTCTATGTCCCGATGCCGGTTGAGAAGCAGGTGATGATACTGTACGCGGCAATCAATGGCTACACTGATGACGTACCGGTCGAGAAGATAAGCGAGTTTGAAGCTGGTTTCCACAGGTACATGGAAACGAGTCATCCCGAGGTGGTTTCGGTGATTGCCCGTGAGAAGGATATCAGTGACGAGACCGAGGAGCTTCTCAAGGGAGCCATCAAAGAATATAAACAAAGTCATTTTGCAGGATAGCCCAACCGGTGGCCAGTACCAGGACTAACCTGAGTGAGAAACGAYAGACCATGGCAAATATACGTCTGATTCGTCAACGGATACGCGGTATTCAGAGCACGTCCAAGATWACGCGTGCCATGGAAATGATTGCCACKTCCAAGATGCGGCGTGCCCAGGAAGCGGGGRTAGCGGGACGGCCGTATGATGAAAAAATACGGCAGRTAATTTCGGCRCTGGCAGCACTGCCACAGGCGGGTGCACCTCATCCTCTTCTACGGCGTCGTCCTGCAAAACGTATAGAGATTGTACACATCACGCCGGACCGTGGTCTATGTGGTGGTCTGAATGCCAGTATCAACCGTAAAACAGCAGGTTCTCTGCTGGAGCAGGATACCGAGGCCACCGTGGTCACGGTGGGACGGAAGGGTAACGAGTTTATCAGGAGAGTCGGCAGGGAAGTTAGGGCTGAATTCATGGGTCTTGGCGACCGTCCCAGCCTGATGGACACATTGCCGATATCCCGTATCATCATCGATGATTATACCAGCGGATACGTGGATGCAGTTTACCTGGTTTACGCAAAGTTCGTAACAACGATGACACAGACACCCGAGATGGACCAGTTGCTGCCGGTGGAACCGGCAAAGCTGCCGGCGATGCAGAACGTGGAATACATTTACGAACCTGGTCCCGAGGCGGTGCTGGGAGAACTGTTACCACGCTTCGTGGAGATGGAAGTGTACCACGCCATTCTGGAGTCCATTGCCAGTGAGCAGTCGGCCAGAATGGTTGCGATGCGGAATGCTACTGAAAACGCAAATGAACTTATTCAGGACTTAACCCTGATGTATAACAAGGCTCGCCAGGAGTCAATCACCACGGAGCTCCTGGACATCAGTGGTGGTGCCGCTGCTCTGAAGTAGAACAAATAGAGCGGTAGGAAAGCCCTGATAATCCTGGAGTCTCGGGAAAACTGGAGGTTATTATGGCCAAGGGTAGAATAGCCCAGGTAATTGGGACAGTGGTGGATTTAGAGTTTCCGCCGGACCAGTTGCCGGACCTGTTCAATGCAGTAGAGATATCCACCGAAGAGGGCAAAATCACCCTTGAAGTCCAGGAGCATATTGGTAATAACTGGGTGAGGTGCCTGTCACTGGCACCGACTGACGGTCTTGCGAGGGGCACGGAGGTTGTGGATACAGGTTCACCTATTTCCGTGCCGGTCGGAAGAGCCAGCCTGGGACGCCTGTTTGATGTTGCCGGTACTGCGATAGATGACCTTGGTGAGGTTAAGGCCAGCGAACACTGGCCAATCCACCGTGCACCGCCCTCTTTTGATGAGCAGGAAACGTCTCCCCAGTTGCTCGAGACGGGTCTGAAGGTTATTGACCTGACCTCACCGTTTACCAAGGGCGGAAAAATCGGGGCATACGGTGGTGCCGGAGTAGGAAAGACGGTTGTAATCCAGGAGCTTATTCGAAATATTGCCACCGAGCATGGTGGGTTCTCGGTTTTTGCCGGGGTGGGAGAACGTTCCCGTGAAGGTAACGACCTCTGGAATGAGATGAAAGAGTCCGGTGTTATCGACAAAACGGTGATGGTCTTCGGCCAGATGAACGAACCACCGGCGGTACGTCTGAGAATCGGTCTGACGGGGCTGACCATGGCGGAGTACTTCCGTGATGTCGAAGGCCAGGATGTGTTGCTCTTTATTGACAATATATACCGCTATACCCTGGCGGGTATGGAGGTATCGGCGCTGCTGGGACGGATGCCATCAGCGGTTGGTTACCAGCCGACCCTGGCTACCGAGATGGGCGAGTTGCAGGAGAGAATCACCTCCACCAACAAGGGTTCTATCACGTCGTTCCAGGCCATTTATGTCCCTGCTGACGACTATACCGACCCTGGGGTTGTTACGAGTTTCGGTCACCTTGATGCCGTTATCGCGCTGGACAGGGCTATTTCCGAGCAAGCGCTGTTCCCGGCGGTTGACCCGCTGACATCAACATCAAGAATTCTGGACCCCGAGATTGTGGGTGAGGAACATTACCAGGTAGCCCGTGAGGTACAGCGGGTACTGCAGCGCTACAAGGACCTCCAGGATGTGATTGCGATTCTCGGTATTGAGGAACTCAGTGAAGAGGACAAGCTCATCGTGGCGAGGGCACGGAAGATACAGCGTTTCCTCTCACAGCCGATGTTTGTCGCCGAGGTATTTACCGGCCGTGAGGGGAAGTATGTACCCCGTGAGGAGACAGTTCGCGGTTTCAGGGAAATCCTGGACGGGAAGCATGATGAACTGACGGAGCAGGCTTTTTACATGACCGGTACGATAGATGATGTTGTTGCTGAAGCCAACAGGTTAAAGGAAGGCAGCTAGTCGCTGGAATCAGGCTTGATATTGTCACGGCGGAACAGCTGGTCTACTCAGAAGAAGTGGACATGGTGGTTGTCCCGGGTATTGATGGTGAGATGGCAATCCTGCCGCACCACGCTCCGCTCATGACAATGCTTCAACCCGGCGAGTTGCTGGTCAGGAACCAGGGCCAGGATACCTCCCTGGTGGTTACCGGGGGTTTCCTTGAGGTGAGACCGGACAGGATAACCGTTCTTGCGGATGCTGCCGAAAGGTCCGAGGATATCGACGCTGAAAGGGCCGAAGAAGCGAAACGCCGGGCCGAGCAACGCCTTACCGGTAAACTTGAAGAGGAAGACCAGGCACGGGTGGAAGCGGCACTGCGGCGGTCTTTGATGCGACTTAAAATAGCCGAGAAACGGCGACGAAGAAGAGCGGGGTCTTCTTAGCAAGTCTTTGACAGACTTCATCTCTGAAAAGCAACACCTCTCTGCAGTTGTGGAGTGCCACTTGTAGAGAGGTGTTTTTTATTAGTGTTACAGCCGATGATATACCAGTCTCACATGGAGAGGTTACTCGATAGCGTATACCTTGCCATCGTGAGAGCCGATATAGAGGACACCATCTATCAGTGCAGGTGAGGAGGTTATCTTGTCACCGGTGCGGAAATCCCACAGCTTCTTTCCGTCGGTAGCGTCCACGGCATACAGGTTACTGTCCTCACTGCCAATATAGAGGATATTGTCACCCAGTGCCGGTGATGACCGCAGGTAACCTCCGGCAACAAAGGTCCACTCCCGGTTTC
>DUES01000196.1 GCA_011192055.1 Dehalococcoidia bacterium | reverse complement strand
GCTGATAACCGACTATGAAATCGAACTAACCGAGCCCGGCTGCTTCCCCGGCAGCGGGTACTACGGGATACTGGTGACCCTGCCGGCAGATATCAGTGATGTTTTTCCTTACCTCAATACTGTCCTCGATGATACGTTGTTCGACCGTGAGAACCGTATCCTGATAGGCCGGGACAAGGGCCGTCGTTATGCTTTCCGTCCTGACAACATCCGCGTGGCGGGGATTGACGACGTTTCCGAGGTACCGCAGATAGTCCGGGAGGTGGTTGAGCGGACTAACCAGGTCTGGGAAAAGCGGCGAGATATCACCCCCAGCTACCGTGAGCGTAGTGTGCCTGCCACAATCAACATCTACCAGCTCCTGCCTAAAACCAACTGCAGGGAATGCGGCTACCCTACCTGTATTACCTTCGCCGATAACGCCCGCAATAACCCTGAACTCCTCGACAGGTGCCCGCCACTGTGCCGCCCTGAAAATGCTGATATGAGAGTACAAATCGAGAGGCTTTTCGCGGGAGATTAAGGTCGGACACGCTGATACGAAGCATAACAAGCGGTCCTTCAACTGTGAAAAAGCTGCCATCACATCCTGATAGAATACCTTTCTTATGCTATAATTGGCTATTCTTTTTACAGGGGCTTGCATGTTTACTCATCTTCATGTCCATAGCGAGTACAGCCTGCTTGATGGCATGTGTAACATTACACAACTGGTGGCTCGTGCGAAAGAGCTGGGAATGGACAGCCTGGCTCTGACAGACCACGGAGTCCTGTATGGTGCAGTCGAGTTCTACCAGGCAGCCAGGGAAGCTGGCATAAAACCCATAATAGGCTGTGAGGTTTATGTTGCCCAGAACAGCAGGCACAACCGCACGCCAGGAGATAAGACCTACTACCACCTTGTTTTACTGGCCAGGAACGAAGTCGGATACCGAAATCTTCTCCAGCTCACCAGCAAAGCCCACCTCGAAGGGTTTTACTACAAGCCGCGTGTGGACAGGGAACTGTTGCAGGAATATAACCAGGGCCTGGTTGCACTCTCTGCCTGTCTGGGTGGTGAGATTCCTCATCTTATCCTGGAGGGCCTTAACGAAGAGGCAAAGCAGGCTGCGCTCTGGCACAGGGACACGTTCGATGATTTCTACCTGGAGATACAGCGGCACCCCATGCCCGAACTGGAAAAAGTAAACCAGGTCCTCATCAGGATGGCCGATGAACTGGGTATTCCACTGGTGGCAACCAACGATGTGCACTACATCAGCCGCGAAGATGCTGCCGCCCATGACCTGCTGATGTGTATCGGTACCAATACCTCCGTAAATGACGAAAAACGGAAGAAAATGCCGGGTGACTTTTTCTACCTGAAGAGTCCCGATGAGATGGCCGGGCTTTTCAAGGATATACCGCAGGCTATTGAGAATACGCAGCATATTGCCGGGATGTGCAATATGGAAATGGAGTTCGGCCGGCTCCACCTGCCGGAAATTGAAATACCGGAAGGAAAAAACGCCTATCAGTACCTTACCGACCTCTGCGAGGAAGGGCTCTCTATATATTACCCGGAAAGCACGGAAGAAGTCAGGCAGCGGCTCGAATATGAACTTGACGTAATCCGCCGCACCGAGTTTGCCAACTATTTCCTCGTTGTCTGGGACATCATATCATTTACACGAAAGCAGGGGATTCATTTCGGGGTACGGGGCAGTGCTGCTGCCAGTATGGTACTGCACTGCCTGGGAATCACTGAAATTGAGCCCCTGGCCCATAAACTGGTCTTCGAGCGCTTTCTTAACCTGGAACGCCGCGAGATGCCGGACGTAGACCTTGACTTCCAGGACGACCGCCGCGAGGAAGTTATCGATTATGTAATACAGAAATATGGGACGGACCATGTAGCCCAGATAATAACCTTTGGGACCCTGGGAGCAAGGGCGGCCCTCCGTGATGTTGGCCGGGCTTTGGGAATGGCATATGGTGACGTCGACCGGGTAGCACGACTTGTCCCATTCAGACCGGGAATGACGCTGACACGGGCGCTGGAAGAGAGCAACGAACTTAAAGAGATGTGCCAGCAGGACTCCATTGTCCGCAACCTGGTAAACACGGCTAAAAAGGTTGAGGGTATCTCCCGTCACGCCAGTACCCACGCTGCCGGTGTTGTTATTTCCCGCGAGCCGCTCATAGAACATATTCCCCTGCAAAGAGTCAGCAGGGGTAACGGTGAATCAACGGCCATGACCCAGTTTTCCATGGAAGACATTGCGCATATTGGCCTGCTTAAAGTGGACTTCCTCGGGCTGGCCAACCTGACGATACTGGGCAGGACACAGGAAATCCTGAGCGAACGCGGAGTTGATATTGACCTGCACAATATCCCGATGGATGATTCAGGCACCTTCAAAATGCTGGCGTCGGGAGAAACAGGGGGTGTGTTCCAGCTGGAAGGCAGCGGCATGCGGCGTTATATCAAAGAACTCAAACCGACCACCTTCAGCGATATCGCCGCCATGGTTGCCCTGTACCGCCCCGGACCGATAGAGCAGATACCCAGGTTCATCAGGTCGAAACACGGTGAGGAACCTATTCGTTATCCCCACCCGACCCTGGCCAGTATCCTCGAAGAGACCTATGGTGTGATTGTCTACCAGGAGCAGGTCCTGTTCATCGTCCAGGCTTTTTCCGGGTACAGCCTGGGACAGGCGGATAAGTTCCGCAAGGCGATGGGTAAGAAAATCGCCGGGGTTATGAAGAAGGAGAAACGCAATTTCATGACCGGGGCGAAGAAGAATGGTTTTACTACCGAGCTGGCCGAAGAAGTATTTGCCCTGATTGAACCCTTTGCCGGGTATGCTTTCAACAAGGCTCATGCCGTCAGCTACGCACTTATTGCTTACCAGACAGCCTATCTCAAGGCGAATTACCCCGTGGAATATATTACGGCTTTCCTGTCCACTCATGCGGGACAGCCGGAAAAGGTCTCGAACGCAATTGGTGAGTGCGACAAACTGGGCATCAAGGTATTGGTGCCGGACATAAATCGCAGTATGGCTAATTTCTCTATCGAAGAAACCGGGGAAAATATATCTGCGATCCGGTTCGGGCTGACTGCAGTTAAAAATGTTGGTACCGGTGCCATTGAATCAATCATCGAGGAGCGTAACGGCAACGGGGCATTCAAATCAATTGAAGAACTGTGCCGCCGTTGCGACCTGAGGAGCGTCAACAAGAGGGTAATGGAGAGTCTTATCCGTGCCGGTGCAATGGACTGCCTGGGCAGTCGCGGGGCGCTTCTGAATAATATAGACCGCATACTGGCACTGGTGCAGAGGGAACAGCGGTTGCGGGATTCCGGCCAGACCACCATGTTTGGACTGTGGGGAGAAACGGTACCAACTCCAATGGCTGACCTGGAACTGGAAGGACTGGAGTTATCCCGCAAGGAAAAGGCTGCCGGAGAGAAGGAACTGATGGGCGTAAGTTTCTCCGAACCTCCGTTCCGTCCGAAAGACCGCCAGAACGGGGCTGAGACTGCATTCTGTGGTCAGATTAATGAAGAAATGCATGGACAGGCTGTTGATGTTGCGGGCAGGGTGGCCAGTGTACGTTACCTGACTACAAAGGACAACCGTGCCTTTGCCAGTGTGGTACTGGCTGATTTCAGCGGCCAGGTAGAGGTAATGGTATGGCCGAAGGTCTACTCCGGTACGGCGGAACTCTGGCAGGAGGACGGTGAACTGGTGGTATGGGGTAAAGTACGGGTGAAGGACGACCGTGTGCAATTAACGTGTGACCGCGTAATAAAGTACGAGCCGGAACCAGATTACGTCCCACCTGAAGACGGTCCCGAATCAGCGGAGCCGGCAGTAATGACCGGCAAAATCCCGCCGGCCACAAACGGAAAACCCGTGGTGGAGGAAGTAAAAGTGGCTGATAAAGCAGAAGAAATTCCGCATAAACGTGTAATATTAACGCTGAACCAGACCGATGACGAGGGCGGAGACGTTGCACAGTTACGTAATGTTGTGACCGTTCTGAAGGAACATCCGGGGCAGGATGAAATCAATCTGCGTGTTGCATGTAATGGAAAAGTTGTGAACCTCGATTTCCCGGATGTACACGCCGATTTTTGCCCGGAACTCCGTCTGCGTTTAGTAGCGCTGGTTGGCGAAAAAGGGCTGGTACTGGAAAATGAGAATAATAAACAGGTTGCTTAGAGTGGAGGGTTAGCTGTTATGGTAGCTTCGGAATATAATATGTGGTTTCTTATAGCCGGATTTATTATCCTGATAATATCCTCGGTTATACAGAGCTTCTGGGAGTTCGGCCGGGAGGTCAGGGCCGACCTGCGTCCGGCAGTATTTGACAAACCCTGGAGGCACGCTATTCTTGCCGGGTGGATTATTCTGCTGATTGTGAGTGGAGTATTACTTCTGTTCTCGGAGCCTATTGTGGCCATTGTGGCAATCGTCGTGTACTGGTTGTTGCTGCCCATTTCCGTCGGCTCGCGCGTGAGAAGACGCGCTTTACCACCCTGGATAGACCTCAGAGGCGAACTTGAGAAAGAAGGCTATACGGAGCATAACTACTGGCGACGCGGGGACTGGTGGAAGGATGAGTCCAAAAGGTCCAAGTCCAAGAAAAAGTCTGTCGAATAACCTTGAGAATGGTTAGATTATGACCTTTGTTTTCCAGGGATGAGAGGGTTGCTACGATGGCGGATAGTGAGAGCCCGGAGAAACAACCTGCCAAGGCCGGTACGGGGCACAGGAAACGGTTGAGGGAGAAATTCATTGAAAACGGCCTGACCGGTTTTCATGACTACGAAATTGTCGAGTTACTCCTGAGCCTCGGTACACCACGTCGCGACTGCAAACCACAGGCAAAAGAAGCTATCAGGAGATTCAAGACCCTGCGCGGGGTGCTGTCGGCATCCCTGCAGCAGCTGCAGCAGATAGACGGTATTGGTCCGCATTCGGCTTTCGGTATCAAGCTTGTCCAGGAGGTAGCCGGGAAGTACCTCAGGGAAGGCATCATCGACAGGCCCGTTTACCAGTCTTCCAGGGAGGTTTTTGAATACCTGTACCATTCCATGCGGGACCTGAAGAAAGAAGTATTTAAAGTTCTTTACCTGGATTCACAGAACCATATTATTGAGACACAGGACCTTTTCCAGGGAACACTTAACAGCAGCTTTGTCCCGCCGAGAGAAGTAATGGAGAGTGCCCTTGAGAAGAACGCAGCCGCAGTGATATTTGCCCATAACCATCCCTCGGGTAATTGCGAACCGAGCCAGAGTGACAAGCAACTCACCAGGGACCTTGTTTATGCGGGCAGTATCATGCAACTTCGGGTGCTGGACCACCTCATCATCGGGGACAATCACTTCTACAGCTTCGCCAGCGAGGGACTTATCGAGGAGTATGAGCTGGACTTCCTGAACCTGAAGATGAGGGGTACCGCTGAGGCAAAACGGAGGCGTTATCGCGCCCGGAACAGCCCCGAACCTCAAATGGTCCATGAAGATGTTCAGAACGAGCACCAGGATGAGGAACCTTAGGATATATGGTAAAAAGCCTTTCAATATAGCCGTCATCCATGGCGGACCGGGTGCTCCCGGTGAAATGGCACCCGTTGCCCGTGAACTTGCTTCCGATTACGGAGTCCTTGGACCACTCAGGCGTGTTCTGAAGGACTTCCGTTTTGTCCTGCTGGAGAAGTGCGGTCACTACCCCTGGCTTGAAAAAACGCGGCCGATAGATTCTATACTGTCCTCAGGGATGAAGTCGGGTAGTGCTTCAACAATATTACATTTCGAAAGCAGCATTGATTGAAGTTACGCAGATTACTGGATATCCGGTATATGTATGGAGGAATACGTTAAAGCCGGATTATTCGGCAGCAGAATAGTATTCAACCATTGTCTGTGGATGCTTCCATGTCCAGCAGGTACCGTTTCAGGTCTTCCCCGCCACCAAATCCGCCGAGTTTACCACCGCTGGCAACCACGCGGTGACAGGGGACTATTATGGCTACCGGGTTCCGGCCCATAGCCTGCCCTACAGCCCGGGCTGCTCCGTACCGTCCGATTTGCTCTGCAATATCACCGTAGCTCCTTGTGTCACCGTAAGGTATCTGTCTGGCAGCTTCCCACACGGCTTGCTGGAAAATGGTTGCACCAGAGAAGTCAATCCGGTCCGGGAAGGAAGGTGTATCGCCGTTGAAGAAGTCTCTGAAACGTTTCGCCAGGCCGGCGAATTGTTCATCGGACCGGACAGCACTTTTGACAGTATCACCAAGATGCTGAACTGCCTCTTCTTCGGAGCGACACGGCAGCGTTGCGCGTAACAGTCCCCTGGGTGAAGCAAGCACTGACATCCAGCCTATCTCAGTTTCGAAGACGGTATACGTTAACTGGCTGTTCATCTCCCCCCGGTTACGGAAACTACGGGCTTATTAACCCGGTTTGACACCTGCTCTATGAACCGGGCTACCTGACTGTAACTTTGATGATTATGTCGCCCGGCTGACCGTCCGTTGTCTGCCGTGCATTGCGGAGTCGTACGTTACCGCCGTTGTTAATCCCGGCGGGTATTTTCACCCTTAGGTTCTTGCCTTTGCGTTTGAGGTCTTTCTCGATACCGCTGGCAGCCTGTTCGCCGGTAATTGTAATCTCATAGGTTACGTTCCGACCTGAAGGGCGCTGCGCCCGTCCGAAGATGCCGTCCAGGTTGCTGCCGTAGGGTACATTGAATTCTACCCGACCGGGACCGCTTCGTTTACGCCCGTACTGGCGGAAGGTGAAATTCCTTCCGTGAAGAAAATCTCCGAAAATGCCATCCAGGAAATCGTATCCGAGTCCTGCTCCACCGAAATCATGCATTACGTCTTCAAACCCGGACTGAGTAGCACGGTTACCGAAGATATCACCGATATTTCCTGCTGTACCAAAGCGGTCGTACTGGCTGCGTTTTTCCTGGTTTCCCAGAACAGCATACGCCTCATTGATTTCCTTGAATTTTTCGTTTGCCCAGTCTTCTTTGCCGGGATTACGGTCCGGATGATACTGCATTGCCAGCTTCCGGTAAGCCTTCTTGATATCATCATCACTGGAAGTTCGCGATACCCCCAGGACTTTGTAGTAGTCTTTTGACTTTATTGTCATTTTTACCGGTTCTTCTTTACCAAAGGTCTGCCTCGACAGGCGTATGGTGTGGTTGTACGGGTAAGAAAGTACGAGGTTGTAGACCTTTATCCACAGTCATGATGTTATATTATCATTATAACATACAGACAGTCACGGTTTGAGTTGGTATATACTATTGCGATGGAAATTATTAATTCAAAAAAGGTCTATGAACAATGTAATTCCTTTTCATTCCGGGGTATAATAATCACGGGTTGACAGGAGTATACTACCCTGATACACTTTTTTATACAGGTCTCAATTTTATTGGTTCCTGTGTAGCTAACCAGTCTTGAACGGCCCCGTGGTGTAGCGGTTTAACATGCCACCCTGTCACGGTGGAGATCGCGGGTTCGAATCCCGCCGGGGTCGCCAGTAAAATATCCGTCCACACTTCCTTCAAGAGCAACCACTCAGACCCGGCTTTACCCAGTTGTTTCAATCCTCTTATCTTTATCTGTGTTCGTAATTTAATCACTTCTCTGGTTACAAAGGCAGTCCTTCCGCTGGTAACAATATCTCTTTCAGTGGTAAAATCCCCGGGAGTGATGTATCTTGTTACCGGCACGGGTTACTCACTTTCACGTATTCATAATATGGCAGGGAGGGAATATGGCACAATCCGGTGAATCATATCCGAAAGACATAGTAACCATCGAAAAGGCTACCACGGATTCGAAAGAAGAAAGAATCGTTACGGTCGTAAAAAACGAATCGGAAGAGAATGCGGTGAAAGCGGCAATAGGATACATGGACGCATTCAACGAGGCTGATGCCCAGAAGACGGGTACCTTTATAAACTACCCTCATGCCCGGGTAGGGGCAGGTGGCAGACTGGCCGTCAGTGAAACTGCCGGTACTCAGATGCCTGATGATTTCTTTGATGAGTTCAGGAAGCGCTACGGATGGAACCACAGTTGCTGGGACTCGCGGGAGGTCATTCAGAGTATTGAGGATAAGGTACATCTCAAGGTGCAGTTCTCACGGTACAGGGCTGATGGCAGCAAGATAGGTGCGTTTCCATCTATCTGGATCATGACCAGGCAGGACGGCCACTGGGGAATCAAGATGCGTTCCAGCTTTGCTCAATAAGACATGGTAAATTGCCGCCACAATCAATGGAAGCAGGGGCGGGTAATAACCAGTGGTAGATGAGCAGTGCCTGCCTGGCAATTGGCAAGACCTTTAACAGCCAACGCAAAGGTTTCGATTTAACACTCGTGTAATTAAAAGTCCGGGATTTGTCCGGAGATTATGCGATTACGCCCTCTTCTTTGAGCTGGGCTATATCCTCCCAGCTGTAGCCGAGTCCCTGTAGTATTTCCTCGGTGTGCTGGCTGAATTCTGGTGCGGGTGTCCGTATCGTTGCCGGTGTCTTGCTGAGTTTTATCGGGTTGGCAACCACGTCAATTTGCCCGTACTCGGGATGTTCAAATGGCACAATAATATCATTTGCTCTCACCTGCGGGTCATTAACAACCTCATCAGGTGTCTGGACAGGTGCCCACAATAGTTCCGCTTCGAAAAGGATGGGTTTCCACTCCTCCAGAGTTTTGCTTCTGAAGACC
Organism: Dehalococcoidia bacterium; assembly: GCA_011192055.1. Next base: position 9,622 of record DUES01000196.1, on the reverse strand, counting down.
TCTTCAAGGATGGATAAGAGGGTATCTGTGTTTTCAGTCCTGCTTTCTATTGAATCGAACCTGGGGTCATTCTCCAGTTCAGGTTTCCCAATCGCTGCACAGAACCGGTGCCAGTATGGTTCAACCGGTGCCAGGCTCAATTGAAGATACCTGCCGTCCTTTGTTTCATAAGAAATAACTAAAGGCGACACCTCCTGTCTTTTACGGTGCCACAGTTGTTCATATGATTCTTCAGGAGTAAGGATACCTTTCATATTACCAAGAGTGAGGACTGTTGCCACCATGGTATAGATACTGGTATGAAGGAGCGATACATCAACTTCCTGTCCTATTCCGGTCCTCTCTCTGACAAAGAGGGCAAGTATGATTCCACATGCCAGGGCCAGGGCTGTGGTCTTGTCTCCTGCTGCAAGAGCACGGTACCCGGCAGACGGTGGATATGCACCTTCCTCCTGAAGCAGATACATAAACCCTGACCTGGCCCAGAAACCCGTTGTATCCTGCACTGGCATATTCTTATGGGGGCCTTTCCGACCAAAACCAGTGAGTGAAGCATAGATAATTCCGGGATTCAGTTTGCTGACGTTTTCATATTCCAGGCCCAGCTTTTTAAGTTCAAATGGGCGACGGTTAACGAGGAGAACATCAGCAGACTCAATCAACCGGGACAGTATTTTTTTGCCTTTCTCGTGTTTAAGACTAAGGCTGATGCTCTTTTTATTTCGTGCGTAGTGGTCCCAGTAGTGGTACTGTAATTCAGGGTCAAGCTGACGTCCGCCCTGGGTAAGCCAGGTCCTCCAGGGGTCTCCGGTTACGGGATGCTCAATGTGAATAACTTCGGCTCCCCACTCGCCAAGAAGCCTTGCTGCCATTGGTGCTGCGGCCATGGTAGTTATTTCTACTACTTTTATTCCTTCCAGTGCAGACAACATGCTCGTGTTTCCTCTTCTTCCCCGGATAATATGACCATGTCAGTCCAATTGACGGATTATCATTTATCGCAGGATTTGTACGAGGATACCGGTTCCCGGCGCGGAACCGGTAACTGAACGGTTGTGGACGCCCGCAACCGTTCACTGTCACTTCATAATGACACGCAGGTTCAGAGATAAACAGCCGGCTTAAGCGGATTTCTGTTGTGGCAGGGTTGTATGCCGACTACTCCTGCATCATCTTATCAATTTCAGACTGGACCTGGTCCAGATATGCCTGGTACGTGGTATTCTGGTAAGAAAGGATACGCTGGGATTCTTCGGTTTCATACCAGTCACACCAGCCCGGACGCTCCTGGAAGTGCGCCTCCTCGATGGGCACTCCCAGGAGGTCGAAATAGTCCTTAACGTACTCCTTGCCTGTGGTCCGCCACGTGGTACCGCCTGCAACGTTGAAGACATGCCCTTTAGCCTTCTCCACCTGGACCGCTGCACACAGTGCTGTTACCACGTCATCCCGGTGAACGAACTCAATCTGCTGGTCAGCCATGAAGGGCCAAACCTCGGGAGGTGACTGCAAAGACGGCACTGAAATACCCGAGATACGCAGTATAACAGCGTTCGCGTAGCTTTCCAGTAGAAGTCGTTCCGCGGAGATTTTACTGTCAGCGTAGATATCCAGTGCCTGCTGCCGATGGTCTATGGTCACGGGTCCCTGTGTACCCGTGGTGTCACCGTATGTGCTGACCGATGAACTGAAAACAAAAGGAGCGCTCGGGTTAACCTTCTTCACGGCATCTGCCAGCCGGATAGTACCCTCTACATTAACGGCAAAGGTAAGCTCACGGTTCCGCTCACTGGCAGGCGGGAGAAGTGCCGCAAGGTGAATGACGGCACTGATATCCTGCACGGCGGCTTCCACGGAGTCGGGCTTCGTAAGGTCTCCTGTCAGGATTTCGATTCCTTCCTCCCCTTCGAGGCTGGAGTAGTCCATACCGGGTAGGTCGAAAACCCTGACGGCATAGTCCATACTCCGGAGTTGCCCTGCAACGAGCTTGCCCACACTGCCGGCGCCACCGGTAACCAGAACAGGCGTCATCATGTGATTGTTATTCCTTCCATGTTGGCCTGTTTCAGCAGCTTTTCAATAGTGCCCTGGAATTGTGCAAGCGCTTCGGGAAAGCCGGAAAGGTCCTTTGCCTCAACTATGGCCTGAAGCTCTGCGGCACTTTTACGGCACGCGTTGGTCACCGGTATTGCCAGGTTTGTCTTCAGGAAGAATTTGGTTTTCAATTCCTCCAGTGCACTTATGATATTCTGCAATACCTCTTTCCACTCCGGCTCTGCCGATTCCAGACCTGCCAGACTCAGCTTGCAGGATTCTATGATGGCGTCTGCATTCTCGATACCCTTAGGAATCATCTATTACACCTTCTCTCGTTCGGTCCGCTCTTGCTGAGCTACCGTTATTCATCGTAGTTGGTATTTACACGCTCCAGGTCAACTTCTACCTCTCTCAGGAAGCCATGACCATCGTGGCGGTCGTACGGGAATGGCTGGTGTTTGGCGAAGATAGAGCGAAATCGTACCCCCACCGGGCGTGGGTCTGGTGGGAAGGCGAAGTCCATCATCTTCTTTTCCGGTACCGTGACAAGCTCGTACTTCCTGGAGCCAAGACCGTTTATAGCACCGGTATTGATCTGGTTCTCTTCACTCAGGCCGGCCAGGAAGGGGGAACATATTTCGAACTTGCGCTGGCCGCTTTCCAGTACGTCCATTTCTTCAGCCTTGGTGCCATGAATTCCGGCTGTTTCAATCGTCTTATCGATACATGCCTTGTCGATGGCTACCGGGTCGGTGCCTGCGAATACTCCCAGGTTAGGCAGAATGGCTGTGTCCGAGAAATTCACACAGTCGCATCCGGTCACGAGGTCAATTGCCAGGTTAATGAAACCGACCTTGTCAGGTCCCACTGCCTTAACGGTAGCCAGGCAGGCGTCAGCGATGGCGGCGTTGGTGGCCTGGTAGTGTTCCGCTGATAGCTCAACTATCCCACGACCGAGCATACCCCCGAGACAGGCGATGCAACTGGTGCATTTGTCCCTTTGCCATTCAATTGAGTCATCGGTGACRTGTATCAGTCCGAAGGGACAGGAATCCTCCAGYRTYTGCCAGCGYGGGTCGCCGTTGCGYCCCTTGCAGTTTTCGGGGTGGAAGACACAGTCGGTGGMRAARCCGTACTTGGGATGGCCTCCCATGTGAACRTTGAACTTGCCCCGTTTGGACTGAGCGCCGATGCCCAGRTTCTTGAGGGCACCRCCGAYAACSCCCATAGGRTGACCYTTGAAGTGTGTGAGGGYAATGAGGACATCGGCGGCRGCGATKGCCGTGGCGATGTAYGCYTCYTTGAGRATATAACCCTCCGGAAGGTCWAYYCGRTAGTCRTCTGTRCCKATRAARCCATCRGCGCAGACRAAYGGRCAGCCCAGAGYYGCCGRAKTRTACCCGTTTCGCTCTGCCGTRGCCATGAARTCCAGCTCGGTGCATCGGCTCGGKGAYGCATTRTACGGCAGGGTGGTMGTGTCRCRYACRAAKGGYCTKCCKCCGAGKKCCTTKAYCCTGTCGRCCAGRGYRCGRGCGTAGACSGGGCGCAGGTARGMGGTRTTRTTCCACTCRCCRCARTGGAGCTTGATAGCGACCACATCCCCCGGYTTRATGAGRCTATCAAAWCCYGCGGCCTCGAAYACRGTRGWCAKCTTGGCYACCATGCTCGTCTGGGGTGAAYTACYYCGTGCATCCATGTAGTARACYTTWGMTGYCATTTYYMACCATCCTTWTYCRGAYTCTTANGTCYCKSCNRGYRYYACYGTYCCGAWRTATRTYTRCCYCKTWTNGGKAMAKRTRMTNNTAYMWYGTWYCYRGTCTGCCCGGATGACACCCGCAACGAAGCAAAGTCACGGGTGCTTCATCCGTAATTGTATACAAGGTGACCAGTCCCGTGCAACCATGCCCCGGCTGCCGGTACAGTCAGTCCATTCCTCCTGTGGCCACTTTCCAGTTTAACACAGTTAACCTGTGCCGTAATTCCTACGGCCAGAGTTCACCGGCAACATCGGCAAGCCCCAGTTCAAGCAGTTTTTCCTTACTCGGTCTGGCAGATTTGGAGTCCCAGTCCATCGCTTTCAGGTATTCCTGTACCATGGTCGACTCGTCCACTGTTACACCTGCCACGGGACCTTCCTTCTGTGCCGGTTCTCCGAGAGACCTGTCAGGCACCTTAAACTCAATTGGGTTCAGTCCTTCACGGAGATTGAAACTGTGTCTTATGTTGGCGATTCTCTCACCTGTCTTGATTAGTTCTTCGGTTGTCACGTCCCATCCCGTCACGGCACTCATGAAATCGGTGAGTACGCTGGCAGACGGCAGAGATATATACATGAACATGCAAAGTCCGGCAGCATTCATCACGTGGTTGAAGTTACTGCCTATCCTGTGAGCCTCTGCTCTTCCACTATAAGACTTCCTGTCAAATTTGGGCAACAGGTCAGGAGGTGCCAGACCTTCCGAGCCCTGGGTGTGGCGCCCCGGAGTGGCGTCCATCCGGTAGGTGGTTGCATAGTGGTACCCGAGTTTCGGGTCATGGGCGGGGAGTTCCTGTCCCTGAATATGGATAGCATACAGGTCGGAGTCGTTACCTATCTTCGAAGAAGCCACCCTGACTCCGTCAGCCAGAATCTCTCCGAAACCTTCCCGCTTCGCTATCTTTTCTGTCATCGCCACGATTGACTGGTGATTTCCCCATGTCATCTCGATACCATCGGTATCCGATTTACTAATAATGCCGTTTTCATAGCACTCAATCGCGAATGCAACGGTTGCACCTGTCGATATCGTGTCCAGTCCGTACCGGTTACAGATATCGTTGACTTTGATAATCGATTCCACGTTGTTGTTAAGACAGTTGGAACCGAACATGCAGAGAGTCTCGTACTCCGGCTTGTGTGCTCCGGCTTCGTATTTGTATTCACCGGTACCCTCTTTCATATGCCCGCCGCACCCGATTGGACAGTGCCAGCAGGCATACTTCTTCTCCTGCCTTTCCATGATGGCGGCTGCTGCAATGGGGTCAACGTTCGGGAAATCAACGACTCCCACCCCTCCCCAGTTCTTGACCGGGGAGTCACCACTGTGAGCCGAGGCGGCGGTCAGTGCAGATGTACCCATTGCCCTGAACATCTGCGCAACCGGCAGGAGTTCTGCCATATATTTGGTTCTGAGTTCCTTTGCCCGAGTCTCATCAGCGAGGGGGACATTCATCTGCCCCGAGGCAACAATAGCCTTGAGCTTCTTTGACCCCATGATGGCACCGACACCGGAACGACCGGCTGCCCTGCCTTTGTTATTCATCACTGCAGATATCAGGGATATTCCCTCTCCGGCCGGTCCAATACAGGCTATCTCTATGTTCTGGCCATGCTCGGATTTCAAAGTGTCTTCAGTCTCAAATGTATCTTTACCCCAAAGATTTGAAGCATCCCTTAATTCGGCTTTGCCCTCGTTCAGGTATACATAAACGGGTTTCTCAGATATACCTGTGAAGAACACTCCATCATACCCAGCAAATTTCAGCTGGGGTCCGAAGTATCCACCTGAATTGGCATCACCCCAGCCACCGGTCAGCGGTGACTTTCCAACGACGACATACCGTGAGCCCGATAGCGCCGGAGTACCCGTTAGCGGTCCTGTTAGAAAACCAGCTATACTGTCAGCACCCAGCGGGTCTACGTTAGCCTTTTGCTGGCTGAAGAGAATCCTGGCACCAAGCCCGTAACCACCGATAAAATCTCGGCGCAGCCCGTCATCTAGCGGCTCATCTCTCAGTGTTCCGTTCGTCAGGTTTACGAATAGTACCTTTCCCATGTAACCACCGGCCATAATCTAACCTCCCGATTTTTATTCTTTCCGCCTGTCAGTCATGAGTACTGCCCTGATTCATTCTTACGCCTGTTACCTGATTGTTCCCGGTACGATGCTACAGTCAAATCAGGTGGACGTAAATGAAGGATATTTTCGCTCCCAGTCTATGGGAATCAGGTAAGTGTGTCAAGTGATAAACCGAACCATGAAGACAGCCCCGCATGCACAAGATACGGTCTCAATTTCATGGAAAAGACAAAGAAATCCCGGTGACTGGCGCTGAAGAGAGACCGGCATGGAACCACGTTGGTTGTATTTGAATACGAGGTCGTTAAATAACGGCATTCCTCAACCCGCTGATAAACAGTGGATTCCGGTACTCCATGTGCTATAATCTTCGGATACTGATTACGGGTATAGCGTGTATCACTCTTGTGAAATCGGGACGGTAACCCAGATTCTGAAGTACTCAGAGACAGGTTATTGACAACCAGTCACCATAGATATATTATCGGGGATAAAAGTAATGAGGGTCGGGATACCTCATTGTGAAGTGAAATGGTAAATGTCGATTGTATCCACCCCCCTTAATCCTGGAAACCGGGGAGTGGAACCTCTCCAATACGGTTCAGATGCAGTGGGTTCCCAATAGAAGGACTATAAAAAGCCGCTGCAACAACCAGGCTGGTGGAATGGGAACAGGTACTTGAGGATATTCAGTTGACATACAATCTCGCTTTTACCGTATGTGGCAAGGGTTTCCTGTTTCAAAGAGACACAAATTAGATGAGGAGTGTTGAAGATGGCAGATTCAGGTGATGTCCGAAAAATAGCCGTGGTCGGCTCAGGAATTATGGGTACAGGGATTTGTTCGGCTTGCTTGCTTGGGGGATATGAAGTCGTATTAAGCGACATAGACAGCAACGCCCTCAAGAATAGCAGGGATTCCCTGGAATCGATATTTAAAGCCCTGGAAACCGAGGACGGATTTAAGGCATATGTTTCATCTAATCCCTTCATAGGTCATTTCAGCAGTGTAGATTTTACAGAACTGAAGGCGGATCGAAAAAAAGTGGGAGTGATGGCAGACGGTTGCAGCGCAGATGAAATAATGGGCCATCTGGTATGTGAGGTGGACCTTCAAAAAGCGGTTTCAGATGTGGATTTTGTCATTGAAGCAGTTTCTGAGGTATTGTCTCTAAAGCAGGAGGTCTTCAGGCAACTGGGTGAGTTCACCCCTTCACATACTGTCTGTGCATCAAATACGTCTACCCTGCCTGTTTCGAAGATAGCAAAGCTCTCCAGGCGGCCGGAAAATGTGATTGGCATGCATTTCCATGGTTTTACGCAAACCTTTAACCGCCTGGTGGAAATCATGGGAGGTGAAAAGACCGCCGGGAAATCGCTGGAGACAGGCAAAGCCGTAGGCCAAAGCCTGCCAAGCGTCGGTGGAGAGAGACTCGTTGTGGTTCTTGATAAGGAAGCTGAGGGATTCATAGCAAACAGGATAGCAGCTCCGGCAAGCATTTACTCTACCTGGTTCATGGATAAAGCCATTGAACGGGGTATCACATTCGAACAGTTACATGCCTCAGGACGCGATATGCGAGGGGCAGACTATGTCGGTCTGGATACTGCAATAAATGGAGCAATATCGTACCAGGAGAACATATCTTCCGATTTTGGTCCCTCAAAGGCACTGGTAGAACTGGTCAAACAGGGAAAATTGGGACGCAAAACCGGACAGGGAATGTATGAATGGGATGAATCAGGCAATGCTATCATCAAGGAAACTAAGGTGGAGGAGAAGACCCTGAACTTTCTGGAGGAGTTTGCAGACCCCGAGATTGTGATGGCAGCCCGACTGAACGAGGCGTGCCGCCTCCTGGAGATGGGTGTTGTAAAAGGATGCGGAGTTATTACTGAGGTAGAGAGAATCGGCGAAGGCCATGAAGGAATATTCGACCTGGGTTCTGATAAATACAGGGAGTGGGCTGAGAAACTGGAAGCGGTGGCAGAGAAAATCGGCAAGCCCTACCTGAAACCCTGTGAAATGATGCGTTCGGGAAAATTCAAAGACTACCCCTAGCAGGTTGCTGAAAAAGGGGAGTCCAGAGGGGCGAAGCCCCTTTGGCAGGAGTCTGGGGGTGTCCCCCAGATACAATATTTTCCCCCTTCCTGGGCAGGAAGGGGGTCAGGGGGATGGTTGAAAGAGTTTTTCATCACCCTGCTAGAATATAATTACCGGCGGAAGGACACCATTTTGCTTGTTGTTCGGTCCATTCCGGTACAAATCCCCTTAAAAATGTCTGCAAACTGAGGACGTGAGATAATAAGAATCACTGAGAGAGCGGGAGGTTGCCCTGATAAACCAGGTAATCCAAGACACCATCTATTGGTGGATACTCAGGCGATAACGTAACTTTGATTTTCACTTTATAGAAAGGGCAAACGGGATTAAATATTTATAGCCACTGCCGGTCAGACATTCCGATGAACTATCTGCAGTAGTGGGGCCTTTGGGATTACCTGTTATCTGATTATTAACCCGTTGATAAAAAAAGTTATCAGTGTTACTTTATCAGGAGGTTTAACAATTATTTGAAACCAGGAGGCATCTATGTGTTTTTCGGCTGGAGCAAGTTTTGCAGGAGGCGTAATAATATCTGCAGTTGGCGTCACTACCGTGAGGAAAGTTGGGAAGCCAACGCAGAGGCTTTTTGCGGTAATACCGCTTTTGTTTGGTTTCCAGCAGTTCGCCGAGGGCGTGCTGTGGGTCACCCTGAGATCGGGCGGACATGACTGGCTTCAGAATGCTGCTACATACATCTTCCTGGTAACGGCACTGGTTATCTGGCCTGTGATGATACCATTATCCATGTGGTTTATGGAGGAGGCAAAAAAGAGAAAGAAGATACTGGCCGGCTTAACAGTGACAGGAGGCCTCCTGTCACTGCTTTATGCTTTCTGCCTCATCTCTTATAGTGTTACTCCGCAGATAAACGGCTTTCATATACTATACGTTGATGAATTTCCTAAAACCCTTGTGACTGTTGCATCTTTCTTCTACCCGGTTGCAACTGTCGCACCTCTTTTTATCTCGTCTGTCAGGCGGATGTGGCTGTTTGGCATTCTCATCACGATATCATACATTGTCACGGGAATATTCTTTGCACAATATCTGACATCTGTCTGGTGCTTCTTTGCGGCGCTTATAAGTGTAGCGATTTATTGGGTGCTAAGTGAATCTCAGGCTACAGTGCCTTGCGAAGCCTGAGTGGAGGGAAGAGACTCATAGCTTGCAGTGTATAATTCATTGTCTGGCAGGATAGACAGAGACTCCTTTCAGATTGTCTGGTCATAGTACAAGACAATCAAACATCCCGATGGTTTAAAGCGAATATAGCTCAAGTGGGAGTTTGATATGTGTAAAATAATTATAAAAGGCTGTTTCACTATATTAGGGAAAATTGCAGTAAAGAAAAATGATTTTAGTTTTAACGCGAATATCCCAAATCAACCCGTAATTACCGTAAACATGAATATTAGCGAGAACCAAATAGAATCAATTCAAGAGGCGGAAGTATCTGAAAAATTGTTAGATAGTATGAAGAAGGACAAATATAATAACCTACCTGAAGGTTTAGATTTAGAACTCGCAAATATAAGCTCTGGTGTTTCTATTGCTACTCGTCGGGTTATGGGACTCATCAAGTATTGCTTAAGCCAATCTGATATAGACGAAGCTCTATTTTCTTCGAGAGGCGATTTTT
>DUES01000195.1 GCA_011192055.1 Dehalococcoidia bacterium | reverse complement strand
CTTCAGCATCATCGGGCCGGTACCGTAGCTGGTATTCGGACGGGAAGAATCAGGACACGGAGTGGTCCGCCGGTAAGCTCACTGTACTCTCCGGTATGACAATCACGTGCGGACCGCCTGTCTCAGGATGCCTGCCGACCTGTACCGGGGCGGCATAGACCTCCCGCAGTATGTCCTCGGTGATAACCTCGGCGGGAGTACCGTCAGCCACGATATGTCCGTCTTTCAGCAGGACCAGCCGGTCAAAGTACAGGGATGCCAGGTTTAAATCGTGCATGGCAGCAATAACCGTGAGACCCTGCTCCCGGTTCAGGTTACGTACTCTCTCCAGAATCTCAACCTGGTGAGTAATGTCCAGGTGGAGTGTCGGTTCGTCGAGTAAAAGAAGCCGTGGCTGCTGTGCCAGTGTCATTGCCAGCACGACCTTCTGTCGCTCACCGCCGCTTAATTCGTCGAATCGGCGCTCTTTAAGGTCGCTGACGCCGGCCATTTTAAGGGAAGTACTGACTACATCCCTGTCAGCCACGGTCTCGCCGGAAAGTGTCCGGATGAATGGTGTCCGTCCCAGTGTTACCACTTCATCTACGGTGAAAGCAAACGGGATGTAGAACTGCTGGGGCATCACGGCAACACTGCGGGCTACGGAACGGCGGTTCATATGACTTAGGTCGGATTCATCCAGCCAGATGTCACCCTGTACCGGTTTCAGTATACCGCTCGCCAGTTTAAGCAGCGTTGTCTTTCCGCATCCGTTAGGCCCAAGCAGTCCAATCATTTCCCCGGGATGGACCGAAAGGTCAACATTGCGCAGTACCATCCCATCGGAATAAGAGAAAAATACCTGCTGTAAACGTAGACCAATCATCAGAAAGCATACTCCTTCCTGCTGCGCCGCAGCAGGTACAGGAAAAACGGGGCGCCGACAATGGCTGTTATTATGCCTACCGGGATTTCGGTAGGCGCCAGTACTACCCTTGCCAGCAGGTCGGCAACAACCAGGAAAATGGCACCCGCCAGTGCCGAAGCCGGTACCAGGAGCCGGTGGTCCGGTCCTAAAAGAAGGCGTACCGCATGGGGCATGACCAGTCCGACAAAACCAATCAGACCACCTATAGAGACCGCAGCGGCCGTCAGGAGCGAACCCACTGCCAGTATTATTACCTTGTCACGCTCAACCTCGATACCCAGGTAGGCAGCACCTTCCTCACCCAGCGAGAAGGCGTTGAGATGGTAGGCATATGTCCGGGCGATAATGATACCTATAATTACCAGCGGACCAATAACGGCAATTTGTTCCCAGCCAATCACGGAAATATGGCCCATCAGGAACGAATACACGGAGCGGATATTCAGGTCAAGCCGGTCACTTATTGCCATCATGAAGGATATTATTGCAGCCAGAAGCGCACTTACGACAAATCCGGCCAGGAGCATACTGACTATCGGTGTCTTGCCGCCAACACGCGCCAGGTTATAGACAATGAAAACAGCAGCCAGGGCACCCCCGAAAGCTGCCGCAGGCACCAGACCGAAACCCAGAAAGGACATGCTTACCGGAAGTACCATGGCAATCGTAGCGCCCAGGGCTGCGCCTGAAGATGTGCCGATAATATATGGGTCCGCCATGGGATTTCTAAGCAGTCCCTGGAACAGTACCCCGGCTGTCGCCAGGGCTGCCCCTACCAGCGCACCACCGACTACGCGCGGCATCCGTATCTGGAAGAGGATTGTTTCCTCGGACTGTCGCCATGTTTCAGGGAAGTTAAAAAAAGCCAGCTTGTTCAGGACCATTTTAAACATATCCGGCAGGGAGATAGTGGCGGCACCGAAGGCGCTGGCTAGGGCAAAAGATACTACCAGTCCTCCCACCAGCACCAGGAGGACGATGACCAGTCGCCTGCGTTGTTTCGGTTTGCCTGTCATATTCCTCATTTTATAAATAATAAAAAAGAGTCCCCTCGTTGGTAGAACAAGGGGACTCCTGTGTTACAAAGTCTCCTCCCCCATCTCCGCGGAGGTATTCAAGAACTGGAGGCCGGTGTTCTGACTTCCAGGGGTATCAGCCCCGGTTACAGCAGGCGGAACTGTGCCGGATTCTCACCGGTCTTGCGCTCCGTTTAAGCCCTCGCTCACGCTTGGGCGCCTCCAGGATTTCCTATTCAGTTTTACCTGTAGCAGGTGCTTAATCCTGCCCTACCAGCATAGTAGACAGGACTGTATAAGTCAACCGCAACGACTAGCTTTTCTCCGGGAGTGCCGCAGCGACAATCTCCGCAAGGTCAAGGACCTTGACCCTGTCATCGGCATTCATGTCCTTGAGCCCGTCCTCAAACATAACCATGCAGTACGGGCAGCTGACGCATATTGTCTTCGGCTCTTCCTTCAATGCTTCTTTGACACGTTCGATATTAATGCGTTTGCCGAGACTCTCTTCCATCCACATCCGGCCACCACCGGCACCACAACAGAAAGCACGGTTGCGATTACGTTCCATCTCCAGCGGCGTACGACCGGTAGCCCTGGTAAGGGCCTGGCGAGGTGCTTCATAGATGTCATTATGGCGCCCCAGGTAACAGGAGTCATGGAAGACCACGTTTCCAACATCAGCAGCGGTGCCATTCAGCTTCAGTTTGCCGCTTTTCAGCAGGTTGTTGATTAACTCGGTATGGTGAATCACTTCAAGCTCCGCACCATACTGGCGGTAATCGTTTTTCAGGGTGGTAAAGCAGTGCGGACACTCTGTAATTATCTTTTTAACGCCTCTCTCTTCAAACGTGGCCAGGTTCTGCTTCACAAGCTGGTCATAGACATACTCGTTGCCAAGTCGACGCAGGCTGTCACCGCAGCATGCCTCATCCCGACCGAGGATACCCCAGGATATCCCGGCGGCATCCAGTATTTTGGCTATCGCCAGGCTTACCTGTCGCTCACGGGAATCAAAGGCACCGGAGCAACCGACGAAGAAGAGGTATTCGGTCTTGCCTGCTTCAAATGGCTTGACATCAATCTTGTCCGCCCACTTGGCGCGGTCTCCGGGTGCGATTCCCCACGGGTTACTGCGCTGCTCCGTATTCTCGAAAAGGTTGAGGAGTTCCTCGGGGAATTTGGCCTGCATCTGCACCAGGTCACGGCGCATTTCCACAATCTTGGGTGCATGGTCAATATATACCGGGCATACCTCCATGCAGGCCCCACAGGTGGTGCACGACCAGATGGCATCCTCGGATATTGTGCCTTCCCCACTGTTACCAACCAGGGCCAGGGAAGCAGGCCGTTTATTCAGCAGGGCCGGACCGTTGGCCATCAGGTTTTCCTTGATATCACTCACTATCAGACGGGGATTAAGTGGTTTATCCGTCAGGTATGCCGGGCAGTTCTCCTGGCAGTAACCGCAGACAACACAGGCGAATACATCAAGCAAGTGCTTCCGGGAGAACCCATCTACCCGGGACACCCCGAATGTTGCCTGGTCTTTCAGGTCGATCCGCTCTACCATGTTCTTTATTTTGGGTTTAAGGACGTCATTAACAATCGCTGCTACCACATGCAGGTAGCGCGTGAATCCCAGGATGGCCAGGACGAGTAATACGAATACCCAGTGGCTCCAGAACCAGAACGCGTGCCATGCTTCCAGCGATGAGGAAGCCGTATACAGGTTACTGAATAGCGTGCTGATTGGAGGGGTAGCCAGGCCAAGTCCCGCAGGGGCATGTCCGGCGGCAATCTGTGTGGCAATCTTGCCAACGTGGGTTATCGGGTGAATGATAACCGTAAGAAGTATGAATATCGCTTCCCAGGTCAGCTGTCCCTTCAGCCGGGCCGGTTTGCCGAAATAGCGGCGGACGATAGCCCATATCACGCCGATAACAATAAATGGGGCAATAATATCGGTGACCCAGGTCCAGATAACGTAGAAAACATTTTCCTCCATGGTCGCTGAGATACCAAAACCGGAGGCAATGACAATAAAGAGCAAATAATAAATAACAAAGCACAGGAATCCCCAGACCATAAATGAATGGCCCAGTCCGGCCCAGTCCTTGCGGCGGACGTTCTTAAACTGGCACTCCTGCACAATAAGGTGCCAGACAGCCCCCAGCATCTTACCCAGGGTCAGTTGTGATTCGCCGACATTCCTCCCCAGGTAAATATACCTGACAAGCTGATATCCCCTGACGAGAAATATACCGGCAGCCAGGGCGGTTAAACCCCAGAATAGCAGGTATCCTGCTGTTCCCATGTCGTTCACGGGGTTCATTACAAGTACCCTCCTTCCTTACTGGACGGTTAATAATTGACAACCTGATGCACCAGGCATCAGCTTAAGCCTTCTTCCGGGCACGCAAATCCCTGATATGACTGGTGATAGCCGGCACCACCTTGAAGACGTCACCTTCTATCCCGTAGGTAGCAACTTCAAAAATAGGTGCCTGTTTATCACGGTTGACAGCAATTATCACATCCGAGTCCTGCATACCTACCAGGTGCTGAATAGCACCGCTTATTCCGCAGGCAATGTATATCTTGGGCCTGACTGTTTTACCGGTCTGACCCACCTGTCGTTCAACCGGAATCCAGCCGGCCTCAACAGCACTGCGTGAGCCGGCAACAACTCCACCGAGTTCATCCGCCAGTTCCTGCAATGTATCGAAGTTCTCTTTTGACTGCATGCCACGTCCACCGGCCACGATAATGTCGGCGGCGGCAATATCAACATCTTCTTCAGAATTACTGCGCAGGTCATGGACTTCCAGCACCCTGACCCCGATTTCTTCCTCAGTGATTTTCAGTGATTCGCGGATAATTTCTCCCTTTTGTGAAGGGTCTTTTTCCGGCATGGGCATCACGTGGGGACGTACCGAAGCCATCTGGGGCCGGGTACGCTCTGTCATAATCGTCGCCATGATGTTGCCACCAAAGGCGGGACGAGTCTGTAACAGGAAGCCCCTCTCATCGATAGTCAGTCCGGTACAGTCAGCGGTCAGACCAGTCCTGAGTTCGGTAGCCACGGCACCGGCCAGGTCTCTGCCCAGTCCGGTAGCACCGATGAGGACTATCTCCGGCTTGTATTTACCTACCAGGTAGCATATTGCTTTTGAGTAAGCAGCAGTGCGGTAGTGGTGATATACCGGACTATCCATGTGGTACACCTTGGTAGCGCCGTATGCAAATGATTCCTGGCAAAGGTGCTCCACTTTATCCCCAATGACTAAAGTACAAAGCTCCACACCGTTCGTTTTGGCAAGCTCGGCACCAACACCAAGCAGTTCCCAGGAGACTTCGGCCGGCTCGCCGTCCATCTGTTCCACAAAGACCCAGACGCCGCTATACTCTTTGAGCATGGCAGCAATCCGTTTTTCCTCTTCGTCCATCTCCTCAACTTCTGGTTCTGCCTCAGCAACACCCTGTTTTGCCAGTTCGTCCAGTATCTTCTGCTGTTCAGGCGTGAAGTAGGTCTCGATTGCTTCAGCAGGGCAAATACGGATACAACGACGGCAGCCGGTGCACTTCTCAATATCGATGACAGGTTCGCCATCGTCGTTCATCGTTATCGCTTCGACCTTGCAGGTACTCTGACAACGGGCGCCACATGCAATACATTTGCCTGATATCAGGCGGGCAACTCCCAGAGGTTTCTTTACCTTCTTTTTCTTCTGTTCCATATCTTTCCAATACCTTTACGGAGTTACTATATCCCTTTCTACAAGGGTATCAATCAGTAGCTGGGCAGCTTTCTCGGGCTCATTCAAGCCGTCACCCAGCATTTCACCCTGGACTCTTTCCGGCGAGAAAATACGCCGTACCTGGGTAGGTGAGCCCTTCAGACCAATAAGCGTTTCGTCAAGCTGCATCGCCTTGTTGTCCCACAGTATCACTTCGGACTTCTCCGCCTTGAGCCGCATCGGTACCGTGGGGTAACGGGGGCGGTTGATTTCACGGACTACGGTCAGTACCGCAGGTAAAGCGGCTTCCACAACCTCATGACGTCCTTCCAGTTTGCGTCGTACGACGATTTTCCGTGTTTTTATGTCCAGGCTCTTTATCTGGTCAACGAGCGTAAGCTGCGTATACCCGAGCCTGCTGGCAATTCCGGGTCCTACCTGGGCGGTATCGCCGTCGATGGTCTGCTTACCACAGATAACAAGCAGGACTTCCTCTTTTTCCGAAAGCTGTCTTATTGCCTCGGCAATGACCATGCTGGTAGCCAGGGTATCGGCCCCGCCAAATACACGGTCGCTTAATAGAATGGTTTCATCTGCTCCCAGGGCTAATGCCTTACGAAGGGTAGCCTCGGTATTGGGCGGCCCCATTGACAGGGCAGCGACTCTTAAACCGTACCTGTCTTTCATCCGCAGGCTTTCTTCCAGCGCGTGGGTGTCAAATGGGTTGATGATAAAGGGGACACCCTCGCGAACGAGTGTACCGGTATCGGGGTCGATCTTCACCTGGGTGGTGTCCGGTACCTGCTTGATACATGTTGCTACAAGCATTCACTAACCTCCTTTTTCAGGATTTATTATGGCTATGTATGTGTGCTGTTGCGGTAACGGTAGTAACCGGTCAGATTGGCCAGTGCCTGCGCCGCCCGTTCCTTGGTCAGGTATACGGGTATTCCGTTCCGGAGAAAGAAATCGCGTATCTTGCGCCGTTCACCTTCTGACTCCAGGGAATCGGCGGAGATAGCTTCCACAGGCATTACTACTACGACAGGTTTCCCGAACCTGTCCCGGGCTTCCAAAGGAATCTGCACTATTTCCCTGAGCGAATCTGACGGCCGGAAACCCTGTAATCCGGCAGGCACCGTCATCTCAATTTCATCAATTACCAGGATATCTATATCAGTACCAGTGCATACGGTATCCAGGACAGACCGCAGCATCTCCGGTGCCGGGAACGGATTGCCAACATCCACCGGATTTCCCGCACTGGCACCTGTCGGCGGGATTATCGAAAGCAGCTTTTTCTCAAGTTCGGCCGGGAAAAGCGGAACGGAAAGCCCCGCTCTCTCCCAGGTGTCTGCCGCAGCAACACCGATACCACCACCACCACCAATCGAGCACACCCGTTGACCGGTCACAGGCCCGAGATGCAGAAATGCAATGGTTGTATCGAGGAGTTCCTCAAGGTTGTTGACACGGATGGCACCGGTCTGCCGGAACAAGGCTTCCCAGACTGCTTCTTCACCACTTAATGAAGCGGTATGCGACTTCGCCGCCCTGGCACCGACCTCGGTAAGCCCTCCCTTCCAGATAATGACGGGTTTGGTCCGGCATACTTCCCTGAGAAGTTGATAGAAACGCGAACCGTCCTTTACACCTTCCAGATAACTGATGATGACCTTTGTTTCAGGGTCTTCCAGGAAGTATTCCAGGAGGTCGCATTCGTTAACATCACAGGCATTGCCGTAACTGACAGCTTTACTGAACCGTATTCCATAGCCGTCAGCCCGGCGTGGTACGCGGATAGTATAACCGCCACTCTGGCTGATAAAACCCACCGGTCCCGGTTCCTTCGGCAAATTCGCCCCGGGCAGGATGGTCATACCTCCGCCGGGACAGTAAACACCGAAACAGTTAGGGCCAACTATGCGGATACCCCTTGCCGCAATCGCCGTTAGCTCCCGCTCCAGCCTGGTACCATCTTCACCCAGTTCCCTGAAACCGGCACTGAGTATCTGCAGGGCCTTTACTCCCTTGAACAGGCATTCTTCAGCAACACCGGGAACAGCACGTGCGGGAACGGCAATAGACGCAAATTCTACCGGTTCGGGGATATCACTGACACTGGCGTAGGTCTGCAGCCCGAAAACCTCGCTTTCCTGCGGATTTACCGGGTAGACTTTGCCGCTGTATCCAAAATCCAGGAGTGTGCGCAGGTACCTGCCACCGAACTTACGCGTATTTGCAGAGGCACCAATGACTGCATGTGATTTAGGGTAGAAGATTGAAGCGAATTCTGTAAGTCTATTTCCAGTCACGGTAGCATACCCTGGTTGTTAACGGATAATCGCAGAACATGGTTCTCCGCTAGATGCAGTGCAGGAAGCGGGGTACATGACGCACGCCAAGAATATAATACTCTAGTACGACTTACCACGTCAACGATAACAGCCACAGCCAGCCTGTTTTCATAAACTCAGATCAGCATAAAATTCACTTTCACAGAAGGAATAATCTGTCCGCCAGTCATACGGAACAACTTCTCGGCAGCATTATCCGGACTCTTTTCTGAATCAGCAATTTTACTTGACAACCTTACCTGCATTTCCTAGAATGATACTTGGTGGAATATGGGTAAGATTTCAAATATCCCACATCTTACCCTGAATGGCAGAGGAGGAAAAGTGCCTAAGTTCCGAATCCCCTTCATACCCCGTGAGGAGAAATTCTTCGGTCAATTCGAGGATAGCGCTGACAACATCGTTAAAGCATCGAAAGTGTTGAAGGACCTTGTAGACAAGTGGGATTGCATTGAGCAAAGGGTAGAAGAAATAAGGGAACTGGAGCATACGGGTGACAGCATCACACACGAGATAATAGCTCGTCTTCACCGTACTTTTGTAACACCCTTTGACCGTGAAGATATTGCCCTGCTGGCAAAAAGCCTGGATGATATCATGGACTTCATTGATGCTGCCGCTGGAGACATGCTCATCTACAAAGTAAATCAGCCGGGTAAGAGGGCCAGGGAACTGGCCGATATCATAGTCCAGGCATCCACCGAGGTGCAAAGCGCAGTACGGGACCTGCGGCACAAAGCCAGGTTGAAACAGGCGATGTCGACATGCGTGGAAATTAACCGACTGGAGAACGCTGCCGATGTTGTTTACCGCGCTGCGCTGGCGGAGCTTTTCGATGATTCTACGGAGGTACATGACATCATAAAATGGCGCGAAATCTATGAGCACATGGAAAGCGCCACCGACAGGTGCGAGGATGTGGCTAACGTGATTGAAGGGGTAGCCCTCAAGCATGCCTGAAGCATCCTTGCCTATCCTCATCGTAATCATCGCACTAGCAATTGGTTTTGGTCTGGTAAACGGTTTCAATGATGCCGCTAATGCAATTGCTACCGTCGTAGGTACGCGTGTCCTTTCCCCGCGGAATGCAATAATCATTGCCGCTATTGCCAATCTGGCCGGTGCAATGACCGGGCTCGCTGTTGCCAAGACAATTGGCAAAGGCATTCTCATCCCCGAAGCGATATCGAACCTTACCGTAATATCTGCGCTGGCCTCAGTCATCGTCTGGGGGTCTATTGCCACCTGGATGGGACTACCGGTAAGCATAACTCACGGGTTTATTGCCGGGATAGCCACTGCCGGGATAGCCGTGGCCAATACCCTTGGGATGGAATGGTACCAGGTCGTGCAGTGGGACAAGATAGCACGGGTAGGCTCATCGGTAGCGATAGCTCCGATTCTCGGGTTCGTCGGCGGGTTTACCCTGATGGTACTGATACTCTGGGGGATAAGAAAATTACTCCCGGGAGTCATTCAGACGATATTCGGTCGTCTGCAATGGCTTACGGCAGCCTTTATGGCCTACAGCCACGGCAAGAATGATGGTCAGATGCCCATCGGCGTTATTACAATGGGGTTAGTAATCTATACCGGTAACACCGAACTCTGGGATAACGTCCCTATCTGGATTATCCTGTTATCAGCCCTGTCCATCAGCACCGGCACGGCGGTAGGCGGCTGGCGCGTAATTAAAACACTGGGAATGAGAGTTACGGAACTGCGGCCGGTTCACGGGTTTGCAGCCGAAGCGGCCGCGGCATCAGTTATTGAGCTGGCGTCTCACTTTGGTATACCGGTAAGCACTACTCATTGTATTACTTCATCAATTATGGGAGTTGGTGCTACAAAAAGACTATCAGCCGTACGCTGGGGTGTAGCTGGAAACATCATCGGTGCCTGGGTGTTAACTTTCCCTATCTGCGGGGCACTTGGTTACCTTTTCGCCCGCCTGCTGCAACCGCTTTTCGGCTAGGATAGCGTGATTCGCCGTGGTGTTACGCAGCACTTTTCCGCCGTGATTATGGCTTCTATCGTGGAAACGGCTTTGTCTATCTCCCCTTCTTCGTTTACCACCATGTAATCAAACAGGGTTATCTGCGCCATTTCCTCTTCAGCCGTTTTCAGGCGTAATTCGAGCTGCCCGGGCGATTCGGTAAGCCGTTGCCGTAACCGGTTACCAAGTTCATCCAGAGAGGGCGTAACAAGGAAGATGAAAACAGCCCGGGGAGCAATTGTCTTAATGGTACGCGCACCCTGGACATCAATTTTTATTATGACGTCTTCGCCCCTGTCCAGGGACTCCTGCACCGGTGCCCGTGGAACCCCGTACCAGTTCCCATAGACGTTGGCGAACTCCAGTAACGCGTTATTTTCCCTCATTTCCCGAAACTCAGTTTCGGAGACAAAGTGGTAATCAACTCCCTCTATCTCCCTGGGACGTTGCGGCCGGGTGGTCAGGGTGGTGACATAGCTGAGTGAGTGGTCCGACTCCTTCAGTCTGGTAAGTACAGCATCTTTCCCCACACCGGAAGGGCCGGAGAGCACTATCAGGAGGGGACTCTGCGGCCGACTGGTGATTGACTCGCTCCTGCCAGGCTCTTCACTCATTTTTCAATCTTAACTGTCAGCTTCAGCTTCTTCTAATTGTACGGTCCTGGGCTGACTTGCCATTATCCTGCCTGCGATTGTATCCGGAGCGAGGGCAGCAAGGATAATATGTCCGCTATCGGCAATGAGAACGGCCTTGGTTCTTCTGCCGTTGGTCATGTCAATCAGCGTTCCCTTGCTCCTTCCCTCCTGTATCATGCGCTTGGTAGGCGCAGAGTTCGGGGAAGCTATAGCAACAACACGATTCATTACCAGAATGTTGTTAAACCCAATATGAACGAGTTCAATGCTCATTTTATCACCTCGAAAGGTATTGGATATATCGCAAGACTTATTGAAATACTTGGCCCCGCAGCAGGAGGGCCGTACCTGGCAATCAATAATGTAATAAATTATGCACTGTCAGGAAGAGTACCCGAGCACGAGCACATTGGCTCTATGTTAAACCTTTTCACACTGTAAAAGCAACACAACCAACTGATATACCGTGGTTTGTATTGCATCCACTGCTTATCACTATACTAAAGTCAGGGACATAAGTGAACAGGTTATGGCCAGGTATTATACAATTCTCTAAGACCCCGGGTATATTACATGTAACGGCATAAGTGACGATTGGAAAAACACTACTCTCCCAAGCCTGCAATACGCGAAATACTGTTAACCTTCATACTGGTTTTCGCCCGGTTATTCTGTCATTATTCCTCGACTAATAATGAAAATACAGTGTGTAAACAGGGCTTGAACTACCTATTTTTTCATGATACACTACATGTGGCCTGAGGAATTACATGGAGGTTAAATAGTATTAAGCATGCGTGAAAGGTTACAGCCAATCTTTGAAGCTTATCCGGGACACCGCGAAGTCCTTATTCCTGTCCTTCAGAAAGCACAAAAAGAACTGGGTTATCTCTCAGAGGAAGCAGTTACAGAGGTAGCCCATTTTTTAGGCTTATCCAGCAGCGATATTTATGGCGTGGCCAGTTTCTATGCTCAGTTTCGCTTTGAGAGACCAGGTGAGCATGAAATCAAGGTATGCCAGGGTACTGCTTGTCATGTCAGGGGCAGCGCCCGTATTCTGGAAGAAGTAGAGCGTGAACTTGGCATTCACCCCGGAGAAACCACCGCAGACTACAAGTACAGCCTGGAAAGAGTCGCCTGCGTCGGCTGCTGTGCTCTGGCCCCGGTCATGATAATGGATGATGTTGTTCATGCCAAAATGACGGTAGCGGAGAGCAAGAAGATTCTGGCACAGCAGTAGCGGGAACATCTGAAGTCAGAGCTGAAACTCCTGCCTGATAGAGAGGGAATCATGACGTTTGCCGATATTCGTAAGCAAGCCGAATCAGAGTGGGAGGCTTTACAGAACAACAGTAAGCCTCGTATTATTGTAGGCGCAGGTACGTGCGGTCTTGCCGCCGGGGCAGATAAAGTCCTGACCGCCATAAATGAAGAACTGGCCCGACGTAAAATAGACGCATTAATTACCGGTGTTGGTTGCATCGGCCTGTGCTACGCCGAACCCATTATTGACATTATCATGCCGGGACAACCACGGATTGCCTACGGCAGTGTCACCCCCGAGATAGCCATCCAGCTTATCGAAGACTATATCGTCAACGGTAATCCACGCCCGGACCTGGCAATGGGTACCCTGGGCGACAAGACTGTTGATGGTATTCCCAGACTTACCGACCTGCCTATTCTTAAGCCACAGGTACGCATAGCGCTGCGCAATGCCGGGCATATTGACCCGGATGAAATTATGCAGTACATCGCCACCGGTGGTTACAGTGGATTTGAAAGAGCCCTTTCAATGACTCCGGATGAAGTTATTGAAGAGGTTAAGAAATCAGGACTGAGGGGCAGGGGAGGCGCCGGTTTTTCCACTGGTCAGAAGTGGCAGTTCTGCCGGAATGCAGCGGGTACTGACAAATACCTTATCTGTAACGCCGATGAAGGTGACCCGGGTGCGTTTATGGACCGGTCCCTGCTCGAAGGAGACCCCCACGCCGTCCTGGAGGGTATGCTTATCGGTGCCTATGCCATGGGTACGGAACATGCCTATGTCTACTGCCGTGCGGAATACCCCCTGGCGATACAGCGACTTGAAACAGCCATGAAACAAATGGAGGAGTGCGGCCTCATCGGTGACAATATCCTCGGTTCCGGTTTCAACTTCCAGATATCAGTAAAGGAAGGTGCCGGAGCATTTGTATGCGGCGAGGAAACTGCCCTGATGATGTCCATTGAAGGCAAGCGGGGAATGCCCCGGCCACGTCCTCCGTTCCCGGCAAATTCCGGTCTGTGGGGAAAACCGAGTAATATCAACAATGTGGAAACCTGGGCAAACGTCTCTGCCATCCTGATGAAAGGCAGCGAATGGTATTCCAGCTACGGCACCGAGACCAGCAAGGGGACCAAGACCTTTGCACTGGCCGGTAAAATCAACCGCACCGGTCTGATAGAAGTACCGATGGGTATCCGGCTGGGTGATATCATTGATGATATTGGCGGAGGGATTGTCAATAACCGTAAATTCAAGGCGGTACAGACGGGTGGGCCTTCCGGCGGGTGTCTTTCCGCTGACTTGCTGGACCTGTCGGTAGACTACGAATCGCTGGCAAAGGCAGGCTCTATAGTGGGTTCCGGCGGCATGGTTGTCGCCGATGAAGATACCTGCATGGTTGAGCTGGCACGGTTCTTCCTGGCATTCTGCCAGCACGAATCATGTGGCAAATGCGTACCATGCCGCATCGGTACCAGGCAGATGCTGATGATACTGGAACGCATAACCCGGGGTCAGGGACAATCCGGCGATATCGAGAAACTGGAACGGCTGGCCAATACCATCAAGGCAACTGCACTGTGCGCGCTGGGCGGTACTGCGCCCAATCCGATTCTTACCACACTGCGCTACTTCCGGGAAGAATTCGAAGCGCACATTAACGAGAAACGGTGCCCGGCATTGTCCTGTACGGATATGATTTCATTCTATATCCTTCCGGATAAATGCCAGGGCTGCGGTATATGTCTCCGAAACTGCCCGGTCGATGCCATAATCGGAGACAAGAAAATGGTACACGTCATCGACCAGGACAAGTGCATCAAGTGCGGCACGTGCCTGGATGTATGCCCCGAGAGATTCGGAGCAATAACGAAAGTATCCGGTGAAGAAATAGAGGTCCCCAGCGAACCTGTTCCCGTAACTGCGGCGAAACCTGGAGCTAAGTCCTCTACGAAGGGTGAGGTATAAAGCAAATGACAACCACAGTAAAAACGCTTGCGTTAACCATCAACGAACAGGAAATCACAGTAAAAGAAGGGATGACGGTACTGGAGGCTGCACAGCAGGCCGGGATATACGTACCGACACTGTGCTATCACCCTGACCTTGCTCCCTACGGCGCCTGCCGACTGTGCATTGTTGAGATTGAGAAAATGCGCGGTCTGCCAACCGCCTGCACCACACCTGCAACCGAGGGTATGATTGTACGAACAAATACCCCACAGATACAGGAGTTCCGGCGGGGTGTCCTGGAGCTGATGCTTTCCGAGCACCCTCACCCCTGTCTCACCTGCTGGCGCAGGGAAAAGTGTGGACCATTTGATATCTGCCTGCGTAATGTAGACATAACGCAACGTTGTGTACTCTGCCCCAATAACGGTATCTGTGAACTGCAGCAGGTTGCCGATTACATAGGAATAGAGAAAGTAGACCTTCCATATACTTCCCGGAATGTGGACATAGACCATGAAAATCCGTTCTTTGAACGAGATTATAACCTGTGTATCCTCTGCGGACGCTGCGTACGAATGTGCCAGGAAGTCAGGGGCGTCGGAGCTATCGCTTTTACCTCCCGCGGCAGTGAATCCATACCCGGTACCGCATTCGGCAGGGCATTACGTGACTCGGATTGCATGTACTGCGGTGCCTGTGTCGATGTTTGCCCTACCGGGGCATTAATCGAGCGTAAACGCAAGTGGGAAGGCGCACCGGACAGCAGCGTTGCTACCACCTGTCCCTACTGCGGGGTCGGCTGCCAGCTTGAGATTGGACTCAAAGACGGCAAGATAATGGAAGTACTCCCACTGCGTGACAATGATGTCAACAATGGACAGGCCTGCGTTAAAGGCCGGTTCGGAATTACAGAATTCGTCCAGCATCCCGACCGCCTGACTGCCCCCCTGATTAAGAAGGACGGCAGTTTTCAGGAAGCGAGCTGGGAAGAAGCACTGGACCTTGTCGCAGGTAAGCTGTCAGGTTTAAAGAAGGAAGAAGTAGGCGTACTGTCCTCGGCCAAGTGTACCAACGAGGATAATTATGTAATCCAAAAGTTTACGCGGATAGCATTTGGACATAATAACGTGGACCATTGTGCACGCCTCTGACATTCCCCCACCGTGGCCGGTCTGGTCACGACATTCGGCAGTGGCGCAATGACCAATTCTATCCAGGAAGTTGGCAATGCCGCCTGCATCCTGGCAATAGGCACCAACACCACCGAGGCTCATCCCGTTATCGGGCTGGAGATAAAGAAAGCAGTCCGCCAGGGTGGAAAACTGATAGTCGCTAACACCCGCAGGATTGACCTGGTAAATGATGCCGATATCTGGTTACGGCACCGACCGGGTACGGATGTTGCCCTTATGATGGGTATGGCACGCATTATCGTAGACGAAGACCTCTACGACAAAGCCTTTATCGAGGAGCGCTGCGAGAATTTTGACGAGTTCAAGGAATCTCTCAAGAACTTCGACCTTGAATTTGTCTCCAGGACCACCGGCGTACCCGCTGAAGATATCGTCAAAGCCGCCCGCATGTATGCCCAGAACAGTCCGGCCACCATCCTCTATGCAATGGGCATCACACAACATTCGCACGGCACCGATAACGTTATCGGCACCGCCAATCTCGCCATGCTTACCGGAAATGTCGGTAAGCCGTCTTCAGGCGTTAACCCGTTACGCGGACAAAACAATGTCCAGGGTGCCTGTGACCTCGGTGCATTACCCAACGTATACACCGGCTACCAGTCGGTTGCCGACCCTGCAATCAAGGAAAAGTTCGAGAAAGCCTGGGGTGCTCAGCTTAGCGACAAGCCGGGACTTACAGTAACCGATATGTTCGCTGCCGCCGACCGGGGTGAATTAAAGGCAATGTACATTGTCGGGGAGAACCCGTCACTGAGTGAACCGGACGCTACTCACGCAATAGCGGTCCTGAAGAAGCTCGATTTCCTCGTTGTCCAGGATATCTTCCTGACCGAGACTGCAGAACTGGCGGACGTGGTCCTGCCGGCGGCAAGTTTTGCGGAAAAGGACGGTACATTCACCAATACCGAACGTAGAGTGCAACGGGTCCGCAAGGCGCTTGATCCACCCGGAGACGCTCAATCAGACTGGTGGATTACGAGCCGGATTGCTGACAAGATGAGCGTGAAGGGATTTGACTTCGGTAGCTCTTCAGAGATTTTTGAAGAAATTTCCAGACTGACGCCCAGCTATGGAGGTATCTCCTACGAACGAATCGAGCAGGGTGGCTTACAGTGGCCCTGCCCTGACGCTCAGCACCCCGGTACTCCCATACTTCACACTGCCGGATTTGCCCGGGGTAAAGGCCATTTCGTACCCCTGGAATACAAAGAATCCATGGAACTCCCCGATAACGAATACCCGCTTTTGCTTACCACCGGCCGGAGCCTGTATCAATTTCATACCGGCACGATGACCCGTAAAGTAAAGGACCTCAATAACCTGCTCGGGGAAGGACTGATTGACATCAATCCCGGGGACGCAGAGAAACTTGGTATCGCTCACGGCGACCTGGTAGAGGTATCCTCCCGGCGTGGCACTATACCGGCAAGAGCTAATGTCACAGAGATATCAGATGAAGGCGTTGTTTATATGAACTTCCATTTTGCTGAAAGTTCGGTAAATGTCCTCACCAATCCGGTATTCGACCCTGTGGCCAAGATACCGGAATATAAAGTATGCGCCGTTAAGATAGAAAAGAACTCGCACTAGGGAAAGACCTGATTATGTGTTTCAGGCTCATCCGATCTTTGCCGTATGCGCCTGTTCTGGAGACGTAAATTGTACGAAATATTGTCCAGGCAAGACCTGGCTCCGAATATTCACCGGTTTGAAATCGCTGCTCCCAAGATTGCGGAAAAGGCCAGGCCCGGACAGTTTATCATTCTTATGGTTGACGAGAAGGGTGAGCGCATCCCCCTTACTATCGCCGGCTGGGACAGGGAGAAAGGCAGCACTACCATCGTCTTTAACGAGGTAGAAACTACCACACGCAAGTTGGCAAAACTACAGACCGGCGACGCCATCTTCAGCTTCACCGGCCCCCTGGGTATACCTTCCGAAACAGACAATTATGGAACTGTGGTAACCGTTACCGTAGGCTATTCCGCAGAGACCATAGTACCTCTTTTACAGGCCCTGAAAGATACCGGCAACAGGATAATATCGATCATGCGGGCACCGACAAAGGATACCAGTTTTGGCGAGGAGCGCCTGGGAAGTCTGGCAGACCGGTTTATCATGGTTACCGGAGACGGTTCAATGGACGACTGCGGCTTCGTTACCGATCCGCTTGAAGAAGTAATCACCAGTGAGAAAGTGGACAGGGTAATTACCATCGGTCCGGTATGCGTCATGAAGCTGGTGGCAGCTGCAACACGTCCCCACGGAATAAAGACGATTGCGAGTCTGAATCCGATAATGGTTGATGGCACCGGTATGTGTGGCTGTTGTCGCGTGACCATTGCCGGTGAAACCAAATTTGCCTGCGTGGATGGACCGGAGTTTGATGCACATGATGTTGACTGGAACTCGCTTATGGCCCGTCGCTGTACTTACTCAAGTAATGAGGAAACCCCGGCACGGTACCGGTGTCTCGACTGTGCCCAGTGGTAGTCCGGGGGTATAAATCATGCCAAAACTGAATCTTAATCGTGTCGAGATGCCCAGGCAGGACCCCATAGAGCGGGGAGGAAACTTCGATGAAGTAGCCCTGGGCTACTCTGAAGAGCAGGCTCTGGAAGAAGCCAGCCGCTGCATCCAGTGTCCCAAGCGCCCCTGTGTCGATGGTTGCCCGGTAAACGTAAGAATCCCGGAATTCATTACTGCGCTCCGTGACGGTGATATGCCGGAGGCAGTTAAAGCGCTCCAGGACAAGAACAGTCTGCCCGGTGTCTGCGGGCGGGTCTGCCCCCAGGAGTCACAGTGCGAAGAATCCTGTACGCTTAACAAGAGGGACGCTCCGGTAGCAATCGGACGACTCGAACGGTACGTAGCTGACTGGGCAAGAACCCATCCGGATGAAGTTGAAGCACCGGATGAAGAACCACCGAAACCGTCCGGCAAGAAGGTCGCCGTTATCGGTTCGGGACCCGCCGGGCTGACAGTCGCCGCTGAACTGGTGAAAATGGGGCACGGCGTTACCATTTTTGAAGCTTTGCACGTCGCTGGCGGTGTGCTGATGTATGGTATTCCTGAATTCCGTTTGCCCAAGGAAATTGTCCAGACAGAGGTACAATTCGTCAAGTCTCTTGGTGCCGAGCTTATCCTTGATGCCGTTATCGGAAAAATAGATTCCGTGGACGAGTTGCTGGAGAACGATTATGACGCTGTTTTCCTCGGCACCGGTGCCGGACTGCCGATGTTCATGAACCTCCCCGGAGAAAACCTTTGTGGCATCTACTCGGCCAACGAGTTTCTAACCCGCACCAATCTCATGAAGGCCTACCTCTACCCGGAATATGACACCCCGCTCGGTATGGGCAGGAAGGTAGCCGTAGTTGGTGGCGGCAATGTTGCCATGGACTCGGCCAGGTGCGCACTCAGGCTTGGTGCGAAGGAAGTCTACGTCATCTACCGCAGGTCCGAAGTGGAGTTACCCGCCCGGAGGGAAGAAGTTGAGAATGCCATGGAAGAGGGCATAATCTTCAAGTTCCTGACCAATCCCACCGGTTTTCTCGGTGATGGACGCGGCTGGGTCTCGGCAATGGAATGCATCCGGATGGAGCTTGGCGAGCCCGATGACAGTGGCAGACGCAGACCTGTACCGATACAGGGAAGTGACTTCGTCATCAAGGTGGACACCGTCGTCATAGCCCTTGGGACTACACCCAATCCCCTGATTGCGTCTACTACTGATGGACTGGAGACAACGCGCTGGGGTACCGTAGTCGCTGACGAAGATACGGGTAAAACGGTGAAAGACCGGGTCTGGGCCGGCGGAGATATTGTCACCGGTGCCGCAACAGTTATCAGCGCCATGGGTGCGGGGAAGCGTGCTGCTGCTGATATTGACCGTTTCCTGAAAGAATAGCAGAAGCCCCTTTATCACTCAACGGAATTTCTCGGCTGTCGATTGCTTACCTGGTATCTCTTATATCTTTAGTAGATACTCCTGCCCGAGTTAAGACAGGGGGAGGTACAGGCTTCAGCAAACATGGATACCTGCCTTTACCTGGCCTCCCTTTTTATTCGCAGTATTTATTAAATTATCGTTTTGGGCTACCTGAGGTTCATTACTGCCTGTACCGCACCAGGTATTTTCCTCTGGATGGAGAGCGTTGCTCCGGTAGGTGGAATAACTTCAACCGTAAACTTATCATACGCATCACCTGCGGCCGTAGCCGGTAAAGTGACGGTAACTACATGCTGCTCATCAGCCTCCAGTAAGTTAGCTGCGCCCCTCTCGGTGCTGCCGCCACTGATGACACTGGTCCAGGTTACATTCTCCGAATGGACCTCATTATCAAAGTAGTTTATGACAACAGAATTCATATCAACGTTCTCATCTTCAAGCATCAGTGCAACGCTGAACTGTATCTGTTCAAGCTTGGTACCGTT
The DNA here is from genome assembly GCA_011192055.1 of Dehalococcoidia bacterium. Next base: position 7,501 of record DUES01000195.1, on the reverse strand, counting down.
CGGACTGAGCCCCAGCACGGAACCCTGAATTGACATGGTCGCCTGGGCGGATGCCAGACCCTGATATACAGTCGCCTTGCCTCTTTCTGCTGAAAATATGCCTGCTGACAGCACACTATAGGCAAGTACGGATGCCACCGTTACAAAAGCAATGAGAATAATGGCCGTCTCCAGACCTGTCATACCCCGCTGCCCTCGATGGATTCTGGCTATCAGTTTCAAAAACCTTCTGCGCATTTCTCCTCCAGTTAACCCTTGCGGGTCCTTTCGAACTTATTTAATAAATATCTTTTATTACAATGCTGCTAACCGGTGGTTTTACCGGTACAGTGCACTATACTGCTGCCAGCGAGTACGGAGCCCATTGCTGTATTCTGCGTAGAGCAGGTAACAGTTCGTTCAGACCGTATGCCGGTGAAAGAACACCTGCAGCACCGGCCTTCAAGGCCGGAACAACGTATTGAAGTACATTCCTCGTGATAAGCACTACGCTTATCCGGGGCTGTGTCCCGGTGATGTACCGGATTATATCAGTGCTTTCTTTATATGATTCCAGACCATCGGTCAGCAGGAGAACCATATCCGGGGATAACTCTCCGGCTAATGAAGTAACCACATCACCACTGTCTGCCTCTCCAATAACATCTATTTCTACAGAATCATTCAGTACACCCCTGATTTCCTGCATTTCAACTTCGTTACCGGCCAGAAGTACCCGGATAGGGTTGCCCGTTTCCATTTTTAGCATCTTGATTTATCTTTCCTCCGCATACTGTTTCGTGTTGTCAGACCATTTCGTGCTGCAGTCACCGTAGCTGCTAACCCCGGAAACAGCCTGAAATATACTTGAATCAGAGAAGACCGCTGTTTCCTGCCACTCATGTCTACTTCCATTTACCTGATTACACACTACTGTTAACCGGCTAAATAAAAGATAAAGATATCCCGCTCCCTCCGAAACGTTTCCTAAACAGTTTTCTTTTTCCCGCATTTCGACCTGAATTTGATGGGGTTATCATGCCCTGCAAAAATAATATCTATCGAAACACGCTCACGTAGAATTTTCTGCCAACCTTAATCCGTGAGTCCAAATTCAAAAAGCCCGCCTCATAGGTAGCAACATCAGATTCACTGATTTCCGTGTCTTTGCGAGCTTACCTGCCAGCTTTGCCAGCAGGCCGCAGGGATTGCTTCGCCGCCTGCGGTTTCTCGCAATGACAGGTGAGGTTTCCCACAGAGAATCCACGGTTTGGGAATCAATAAAAAGGTCTTGACATACATATATATCCTATCTATAATTGGCGAGAATGGAGTACGTGTGATTACTTGCATTTGACTTATGCGTGCGCTTTCCTGTTGTAATCCGTAAGGTACTTCAGGGAAAAAGGATGGGCGTATTATTCTTACACTCCGCGGATAGTCTTGCATCTGCACTTGTCCACAAGGAAATTTCATCAGGCAAAGGTGGTGGCGTAAGCAGGATACACGAAGCAAGTACTCAATGATATTAAATAACAGATTCCGTGTAACAACCGCATTTACTGTCTGGAAAGGAGGTACCAGAATGTAGTGGTGGTAATAATACGGCAAGGCAGTACAAGATACATATAATTACCAAAGGAGATTCTATGAAGAAGAATACAATATGGTTACTACTGACCGGTCTTCTGGTGGCAGCGCTGGTACTGGGGTCCTGTCAGTCGGCCGCTCCTGCCGAGGAGAAAGAGGGCACCACCGTAAAAGGTCAAACAACGGCCAAGGAGGCAGTAACCACGGATGATGAAGAGGAAGATGAAGATATCCAACCGGTTGCTGTCACTGATGATGAACCGATTTATGGTGGCACCCTCACGGTTATCACACTTCTCCCGAACTATGGTCCGCTATCCTGGGACCCGACTGACGGTGTCTGGATGGCAGGCTTCACCTGCGGCAAGTACTGGGAGCACTTGCTTACTGGTGACTTTGAGAAGTACGGGCCGCGAGGCACCAACGAGTTTGCTTTCCAGGATAACGAGTGGATACCTTACCAGTTCTTGACCGGCGCTATTGCCGAAAGCTGGGAAGTCGTTACCGACACTGACCCAATGAAACTCGTCTTTAACATCCGCAAGGGTATCTACTTCGCGGACAAACCTGGCGTAATGAGCGGGAGAGAGCTGACCGCGGATGACGTGGTCTACTCCCTGGTCCGGTATCGGGATACTGACCGGATAGCCACCAGCCGCCAGGCGTGGATTGGTGATATCACGGCACCGGATAAGTACACCGTTGTAATCAACATGAACGAGTACAACGCCTTCTGGGACTACCTGCTTGCCTGGGGCTGGTGTACCGAGATTTACCCTCACGAGTCCGTTGAGGCTGAAGGCGGCCTGGCTAACTGGAAGAACCACACTGGCACCGGACCCTTCCTGCTTGATGATTACGTTGATGAATCGTCCCTGACCTATGTCAGGAACCCGAACTACTGGTGGCAGGCAACCGTCAACGGTAAACAGTATGACGTACCTTTTGTCGACCGGATGATCGAGTTGATAATACCCGACGATTCCACCAAACTGGCAGCACTGCGAACGGGCAAGTGCGATATCAGGATGGGTGAGAGGTGGGAGAACGTCGAGACCCTGGAGGATACCAATCCCGAGTTACTCAGGTGGAAGGTCCTTACTACCTCCAACCTGCAGATTGGTGTCCGCATGGACAAGGCACCGTTCGATGACCTCAAGGTCCGCCAGGCACTGAATATGGCGCTTGACAAGGTGTCAATTGGTATATCCATGTGGGGCAGCGAGGACAATATCGTTTATCCGTCCTTCCCCTTCGCATCGAGCTGGCCGGAGACTCTATACACCCCCTTAGACAAGTGCCCCGAGTCAGTACAGAAGCTCTACACCTATGACCCAGAAGGGGCAAAGACACTCCTGGCTGATGCCGGCTATCCCAACGGCTTCCAGACAACCGCAGTCATGGACAACACATCCTTCACTGCCGACCTGATGTCCCTGGTAGTGTCATACTGGGCGGCTGTCGGTGTCGATGTGGAGATGCAGCCGATGGAAGCCGCTGCCATGCAGGGCGTAAGGCTCTCGATGAGTCACGAGGGCATGTTCTACCAGAGCAAGGGTAATGCCACACCGGAGTCAGTACTGCGGGCACCCTTCCTGGTGGGGCAGTACTGGAATATTGCAGCTTTTGATGACCCATGGTTCAACGAGAACTTCATGAAGGCAAGGCATGACTCGACCCTGACCGATGAAGAGCGGTTTGCTCTGTTGAAGGAGATTAATATCTACACCATGGAGCAGTCGCCATACGTCAGTCTGCCGGGGTATTACTACTACCGCTACACCTGGCCGTGGGTGAAGAACTACTACGGCGAGCACAACGAGACCTATATCATGCAGACCGGCCGGATATTCGCCACACTGTGGCTGGACATGAAACAGAAGAGGAGCATGGGCTACTAGACACACCTGGACCTGTTCCTGTTATCTGGTGAAGTCAACGGGGTGCGACGTAATACGTCGCACCCCGCTTCAATTTGTTAATGACGAATTGGCAGTGTATCATACTCAAAACGTTCTCCGGTATTGACAATCCCGCCATCAAGGCATAAACTCAAACCTCTAATAATGACGTTTATCAGTCTTAGTCATGTGCTCGTCAGCTGCAATTGAGTAAATGACTGAAATTAGCTGCCAGGAACAAGTGGGAGGTAGCAGGGAGTGGCAAGCAGACTGTCCGGCAGTGCAGCAGGACTGGTATCACTATCAGCACCCTTCCGACACTTTATTAAACAGTCTATCAGAAGACCAACGCATCAGGTGGAGATACAGCTTGAGGAGCACCTGAACAGCATCGGGGTCCCTGTGGAGTTGATAAGAGAAAGGAATATCAGTCAGCACAGGCGTGAAGCTAAAGGCATGACGGTAACAACGAACCTCCTCGCCCGTGCCCACGTCTGTCTCAAGAGAATCACGTCAATAGAAGTCTACCGGGTTTCAACCAGGAGCCGCGAAAAGTCAACAGTACTGGATGAAATAACCTACATTACAGACCTTGAACCCGGTGTAACACTCACAAGGATACCGGTACTCACCAACGCCGTCCTTACAGAGAGAGAAGATAGTCCGGCAGCGTTTTACTGGAGTGGTTTTGAGTGGGGTAAACTACCCCTCCTGGCACACTGTCTTGAGGTCGATAAAGACCTGAACAGGCGTCTTCTGCATCATTTCAGTACTGACACACCAGGGGACCTGCGCATCACCGCACTGCCCGACAACAAGGTGGGCATCACTACCAGCTATGACCCGCAATACCTGCCGTCCCGCGGATTTCTCTCCTGTCTGGAACAAATAGCGGACCATATAAACAGGTATGCGGTCGAGCAAAACCGGACCCGTGACGCCTTCACCAGCAGGTGGCAGCCCGGGTGAAGCCCGCCAGATTGCCCTTTATAATAACCTGTTACCCACCATCAGGACTAGAACTCCTTGACATGAAGATGACGTTTTTCTCGATGACGGACAACCAGGGTGATTCCACGTATCACACTCCGTATTTCTGCTGCACATAGCCGGACAGGCTGCCGCGGGCATACTCCTCAGGAAACCTGAAGCCGGTATTGACCAGTTGCACCATCTGCCGTCCCTGCTCCCATGCAAGCTTCATAACCCGCTCCTGGTCCCGTACCTCGCCCCGTTCAGACGCATAAGCACTCACGTAGTCCGCCGCCAGCATGTGGTTGATGGCAATATAGAAATAGTAGTCCTTTATTGCCTCCATAAGCCCGATACCGCCGGCAACAGCAATGACTCCGCCAACTTTGCTTTCCAGTTTGAACTCCGGACGCCGTATCGAATAGGTCCTGTCCATGATAGCCTTTGCCTGTGCGGTCATCGTGTAAAAATATATCGGTGTGCCGAAGATGATACCATCGGACTCAATCATCTTCCTGAAAACATCCTGCACATCATCCCTGATATGGCAGATGCCGGTCGTGACACAGGTCTGGCAGCCATCACAGGGTTTTATATCCTTGCCATGAACGCTATACAGTTCCGCTTCAGCACCCTCGCTGCGGGCACCTTCCAGTGCCTCTGCTACCAGTGTTTCGGTATTTCCGCCCTTCCGGGGACTGCAACAAAGTCCGAGTATCTTCACCAGGTTTTCCTCCTGCTCATCAGAATGATTTCGTAAAATTATACCATTGCAAATCCGCTGTGACTATCATAACTGTCCATTTACTACCAGCAAACCTGGCTGCTTGACATAGCAGACCACTTGCCATACGATTACATCAGATACTTCAGATAAGTAATTGACACAGGAGAAACCATGTTCGAAAAGATACTGGTTTGCCTTGATGGTTCCGAACTTGCCGAGGAAATTCTGCCCTATGTAAAGGAAATTGCCCATCGTTTTAAGAGCACGCTGGTACTCCTGGAAGTCACAACGCCTCCCAGCGCCGTCGTCGAACCGACAACCGGCTATTACTCCGCATCATCTCCTGCCGAGATTGAGCGCAAGGAAGAAGAAGCCCTCACCTACCTGGAAGACCTTGCCCAACTGTTGGAAAAAGAAGGTCTGGAAGTTGAATATATTGCCCTGCCCGGCAGCGCAGGTAAGACCATAGTAGAATATGCCGAGGAGAGTAACATCGGTCTCGTTGCCCTCGGCACCCACGGTCGGAGCGGTCTAAAGCGCCTGGCTTTCGGAAGTGTCGCTGATTATGTACTCAAGCAGTCCGGCCGACCCGTAATAGTAATCAGACCACGAAAGCCCTGAAATGAAGGTCCCCATTTTGTTTCCATTTCTCTCTAAATTCGGTACAATAGACTGATGCAGAAACCAGGTCCAACCCCTATCCGCCGCCAGTACCTCGGCATTAAGAAGCAGTATCCCCAGGCGATTGTACTCTTCCGGCTCGGAGATTTCTACGAGACCTTTGACGAGGACGCCCGTACTATTGCCAGGGAACTGGAGATTGTCCTCACCTCACGGGAAATGGGAAAGGGTAACCGCGTCCCGCTGGCCGGTATCCCCTACCATGCCCTGGACAACTACCTGGCAAAACTGGTCAACCGCGGTTACAAAGTAGCAATATGCGAGCAGGTTACGCGCCCCGGAGAGACACGGGGTATCGTCGAGCGGGAAGTCGTCCGCGTGGTAACTCCCGGTACCATCGTTGAGCCCGGACTTCTGGACAGTAAAGCAAACAACTACCTGACCAGTGTTGCCCTTAATGACAAGGAAGCCGGAATCGCCTACGTGGATATCACCACAAGTGAATTTGCCACCACACAGTTACCCCTGCGGAGAATCACTCCGGAACTGGAGCGACTTCGTCCGTCAGAGCTTATCACCAACGCCCGTATTGAGCTTTCCGGACTGGAACCGGGTATTCATATCACGCCGGTAGATGAATTCTGGTTTGAACTGGAAAAATCACGCCAGACCCTGCTGGAGCATTTCGGGGTAAAGACCCTCTATGGCTTTGGCTGTGACCGGTTACCGCTGGCAATCAAGGCTGCGGGAGCAATAGTCCGCTACCTCCAGGAAACACAAAAGGGAGCCCTTGGGCAGCTTACGCATCTCTCTACCTACTCAACCGATTCCTTTATGGCGCTGGATACGCAGACACAAAACAACCTTGAGTTGTTCCGCAGTGCCACCGGGGTAAAAGCGGGTTCCCTGCTTTCAGTTATTGACCTGACATCAACGTCAATGGGCGGCCGGCTGCTTAAGAGATGGCTCAGCCAGCCATTATTCGATATTGACCAGCTTGTGAAAAGACAGGACTCTGTCGCATGGTTCCATAAAAACGCCTTACCGCGGAACCAGGTCATTACCCTGTTGAAGCGCATATCCGACCTTGAACGCCTGATAAACAGGATTGGAAGTAATATCGCCAATCCACACGAGTTAGTTGCCTTGCGCCGCAGTCTGGAAGTGGTCCCTGAACTCAGGGAAACCATCGATTCCGGAGATAATGAAAATGGCATTACGTGGCTGGAAAAGGGACTCATACCATGTGATGACGTTGTTACGCTGATAGGGAATGCTGTTGCAGATGAACCTTCCGGCGCACCCGGTGAAGGCAATATTATCAGGCCGGGATACTCGGAGGAACTGGACAGCCTCAAGGAAATTTCACATAATGCCCGGCAATACCTGGCCAACCTGGAACGCGAAGAACAGGAAAAGACCGGCATCAAGTCTTTGAAGATCGGTTATAACCGTGTCTTCGGATACTATATCGAGATATCAAAGTCCAGTCTCTCACAGGTACCGGAGCACTACATCCGCAAGCAGACACTGGTCAACGGCGAACGCTACTTCACGCCGGAGTTGAAGGAGCATGAATCAACTATCCTCAACGCCCGGGAAAGGATAACAGAACTTGAACGCAGTATCTTTCAGACTATATGCGCACAGGTAGCAGAAAAATACAAGGCTATACTTGACGTTGCCAGGACTATCGCCCTCGTCGATGTCT
>DUES01000194.1 GCA_011192055.1 Dehalococcoidia bacterium | reverse complement strand
TCCCATTTCTGTATCAACAAGGTAAATTAAAGATAAGCGAAGTTACGAGTGAAGATATCCTGGCATACCTGGACTTCCTGGCATACCAGCGAGGCAACTGCAATGCTGCAAGAGCCCGTAAGCTGGCCGCAATAAAGTCATTCTTCAACTATCATGTGGATAGCGGACAGTTAGAAACAAGCCCCGCAGCCTTAATTAAGAGTCCCAAGATCACCGAGAGGGAGCCTGACTATTTGACTGATGATGAGTGCATCCAGCTTCTAGACACGGTATCAAAGAGGGCGTGGAAGCGCGTAAAAAACCGGGACATGGCCATGATTGTGCTATTTCTTCACGCAGGAATAAGGGTGTCAGAGTTAATAAACCTGAAATTTACCAACGTGGATCTCAGAAGTGGTTGCATGAGAATAACCAGAAAAGGCAACAAGGAACAGTATTTACATCTGAATACAGAGACGGTGAAGGTGCTGGCTAAGTACATAACTAATCGACCGAAAGCCCTGAATGGAAAGTTCTTCGGGGGACCCGGTAGTAAAAGTCTTGACCGTACCGCCATCTATCGCTTAATACGAAGATACCTGTACCTGGCAGGCATTCACAAGGGAAAGCGAGGGCCTCATCTTCTAAGGCATACCTTCTGCACCAGGCTTCATCAGAAAGGCGTTGACCCCCTGGTGATAAGAGACCTTGCAGGACATAAGAGTATTGCTACGACTATGAGGTATATTAAGATTGAGAACCAGGAACAGGTTGCTGCAATTGGCAAGCTGGAATTTGGTACGATTTGAAACACAGAAAGGTAGCGGCTCTTGCCCTCGCTCTGAAGACGCCGCCATCCATCGGGCTTAGCGTGTCTCCGGCTGCGGGGTAACATGAATCCAGCCCAACAACACGGAAAGTCGAAAACAAAGCCTGGGGAAAGAACCCCGGGCTTTGTTTTTTCGGTCCAATAAGAAAGAGTTTATCAAGGAGACAGTTGGCATTATTGAAAACTGCCAATTACCGTCCGGCAAAAGGCCATCGATTGCCTGTTACCAGTGCCTGCTCTGTGTCTCGCAGCCGTGCTCCGATGATGTGGGACAAACTCTGGAGTGTCCGGTAACCAATACGGTATTCTTCTTCAAAGAGAGCCATGAGTTCAGTCCCATTGATGGTCACTACCTCAGAAGCCTCATGGCAAACGGCAGACATAACATACCTGTGAGGTCTCACCAGGGCAGACCAGCCGAAACACCCACCGGTAGTGATTCTGTCAACTACGATAGTACCTTCTCCCTGCCCATATCCTTGAGGGGTCTTCATTACAAGGTCTACCTTTCCTTTTCGGAGCACGAAAAGGCGGCTCGCTCTGGTATCGTTCTTGAACATAGTCTCTCCGGAAGAGTACTCCGCTACCTGCGTTGAGGGAAGCGTGGCTATCCTGAGTATGTCAGTGTTATCCAGTCCGAGGAACAGTTCCGCCCTTTTCAGTGCTTTTTCGGTTTCCACCGCTCTCCTTCATGTACGCCAGACCCTGTTTTCTGTCGCAATTTAAGAATAGCATACGAATACTCTCTTTGCTATTTTCCGGTTTATGAGGTAGCCGGACCGTAAACATGATGGTACTCATATGTTCATATCTTGGACTTGACAGTTAGACAGCAGAAGCGTAATATGTCCAGATACCATGACTGACCTTACTGTAAACATAAATGGTTGTCAGCTAACCGGACGAGACGGGATGACAATTCTTGAAGTCGCCCGCGAGAACGGGATTGATATCCCTACTCTGTGCCACAGGCCGGAATTCAGCCCAATCGGCGCTTGCCGTATATGCGTAGTTGAGGTGGAAAGCTCCCGGACCCTGGTTGGCTCCTGTCACACACCCATCACAGAAGGAATGGTAATTCATACCCATTCACCCAAAGTACTGGAAACACGCCGAACAATAGTGGAGCTCTTGCTTGCCAGCCACTGCGGCACCTGTTACATGTGTGATAAGGCAAATATCTGTGAACTCCGCTATATCGCTGCTGACCTGGATGTCGGACTCCCCGGATTCCAGGTAAGAAAACGTTATTATCCTGTTGAGGATAGCAGCCCGTATATCGTACGGGACCTGTCCAAATGCATCCTGTGCCGCCGATGTGTGCGGGCCTGCCAAGAGGTAGCCGGGAAAAATGTGTTCGCTGTTGGCTACCGGGGTTTTGACTCGAAGATTGTGGTCGATTTTGACCATCCTCTTAATAAAGATATCTGCGGGGATTGTGGAATCTGCATTCCCTTTTGCCCGACCGGAGCACTGGGTAGACCCAGGAAACTTGCAGAAGAGAAAGAGGGTAAACCGCTGGTGATAAAGGGTTAGCTGACTGGCGGCAGGTACAGGTGGGAAGATGAGTGACCATCTTCAGAACCCTTCTGCTCAAAACGAGGACAGGCAAAATCTGCTGCTGCGACTGGTAGAAGCGCAGAACAGATTTGGATGCCTGAGTGAACAGGTTATGGAAGACCTGGCCGAATCACTCGGTGTTGCGGTCAGTGAAGTATATGGTGTCGCGACCTTCTACTCCTTCCTTAGCACAAGGCCAAAGGGTAAGTACGTAATTCGCGTGTGTAAAGGACTACCCTGCTGCCTGAAGGACTTCCACCTGGTTGTCGGTTCAATTGAAGAAGCTATCAATATCAGGCCGGGTGAGACTACACCCGATGGTAAGTTCAGCCTGGAACTGACAAACTGTATCGGCGCGTGCGATAACGCTCCTGCCATGCTGATTAACAGCGATCTGCATACCGACCTCACGCCACAGGGTATATCTCAGATTCTGGATTCATACGAATAGTCTCCGGTTAATACCACCTGGGGAGGTAATTGTTGCCTGAGCAGCGGGTTGTTCTGAAGAACTGCGGAGTTATCAATCCTGACCTGATAGACACGTACCTTGCAGAGGATGGTTTTGAGGCTTTAAGTAAAGCTCGCAGTGTTTCGCCGGACAATGTAATACAGCAGATTAAAGACTCCGGATTGCGCGGGCGGGGAGGTGCCGGATTTCCCTGCGGTCTTAAATGGGACCTGGCAAAGAATGCCCCCGGCAACGAGAAGTACGTCATCTGCAATGCTGATGAAGGTGAAGTGGGTACGTTCAAGGACAGGTATATCCTGGCCAACGACCCCTTTACACTGATTGAAGGTATCACAATCGCCGGGTATGCTATCGGTGCGGAGAAGGCGTATATCTACCTTCGTGCCGAGTACCACTACCTCCTTGACCGTCTGGCAAAGGCAATCGACCAGGCCAGGGAAAAGGGTTTTCTTGGCGATTTCAATATCACTATCCGCGAAGGTGCCGGTGCTTATATCTGTGGGGAGGAATCAGCACTCATGGACTCCATTGAAGGTAAGCGTGGCGAGGTACGTTACCGGCCGCCTTTCCCGCCAACGGAAGGGTTGTGGCAACAGCCTACCATCATTAATAACGTTGAAACGCTGATGAACATCCCCCGTATCATACTGAATGGTGCCGACTGGTTTAACGGGATGGGTACGGAACGGAGTAAAGGCACCAAGGTATTTTCGGTTAGCGGAGATGTAAGCAGGCCCGCTGTCTACGAAATGGTCCTGGGCAGCCAGATAAGAGAACTCGTCGAAGACCTTGCCGGTGCTGATAAGGTGAAGGCAATTCAGATTGGCGGTGCCACGGGAAGAATAATAACCAGTGAAATGATGGATACACCTCTGTCTTTCGAGGCTATTCTTGGCGCCGGTGCTGTTACCGTGTTCAATGAAAGCCGGGACATAATAGAAATTGTCCATAAGACCATGGAATTTCTTGCCGAAGAGAGTTGCGGCAAGTGTACCCCGTGCCGGGAGGGAACAGAGGTAATGGTCGAAGTTCTGGAGAGGTTTACCAGGGGTGAAGGCAGTATGCAGGATATAACCGCCATGGAAAGACTATCCCGGGCCATGATGCTTGCCTCGATGTGCGGACTGGGGCAGGCAGCACCTAATCCGGTGCTGGACAGCCTGCAGCATTTCCGTGCGGACTATGAACAGCGGATTCAAGGAAAGCAAGGTGGTGCAGCCAGATGATAACTATCACTGAACAGAAGCCTTTTGAAGAAGTTTTGAATTCACTTGAAAAGAGTAAAGCTGTCTACATCATCGGCTGTGGTGCCTGCGCTACAATGCTCCACACCGGCGGAAAATCCGAGGTCCTGGCAATGAAAGAGAAATTGCTGGAAAATGGGAAAACGGTTACCGGCTGGATGGTAATCCCGACTGCCTGTGACCAGTTAACCGCGGTGGCACTCGCAGAAAATATCACCGATATCCAGGAAGCAGACAGTATCCTCGTAATGTCCTGTGCCTTTGGGGTACAGACAGTAAGCTTCTACAGTGAGCAACAGGTGTTCCCGGCGCTCAATACCCTGTTTATCGGAAAGGAAGAAGGGCCGGGCCGTTTTATCGAGGTCTGCATGCAGTGCGGAAGCTGTATTCTGGCCGGTACAGCCGGTATCTGCCCACTGGTACGGTGCGCCAAGAGTCTGCTGAACGGCCCATGCGGGGGCTCTGTTGACGGGAAGTGTGAAATTGACCCCGATACTCCCTGCGCTTGGCAAATCATCTATGACCGCCTGGCTGCCCAGGGACGGCTGAATGAACTCGACGAAATCGAGTCTATCAAAGACTGGGGCACCAGTTCCTCGGGGGGTCCCAGGTATATTAACGTGAGGACGTGGGATGAACAATGAGTCCCGTGTAGAGAGTATAGAATCCGGCCACAGCCCGGAAGAAGCAGCCCTGTTGATGCGCCTCAAGGTGTTTGTCAACATGAGGTGGATTGCTATCGCCGGAGTGGTTATTGCTACTTTTGTAGCCACAGAAGTCCTGGACATAAACTTTCCTACCACACCGGTTTACATCATTTGTCCCGTGATAGCGCTATATAATGTAGTCTTCTATTTTCAACTTCGCAGTGCTACGTCGGAACAGCCGGGAACCATAATTCACAAAGCCAGAACATATGGTAATATACACATTTTTCTTGACTTGCTCGCACTGACCGTGCTCCTGCATTTCACCGGTGGTGTTGAGAATCCTCTCGTGTTCTTCTATGTTTTTCACATCGTCCTGGCAAGCATAGCACTGCACTACCGGATAGTATATGCCGCAGCCACATTCGCCCTGCTGATGGTCGGACTGCTCGTTGGTCTGGAGTATGCAGAAGTAATACCTCATGTAAATCTGGAAGGTTTTGCTGTTCCTGCACTGTACCAGGACGTACCTTATATCATGGCTGTCTTGCTTGCTCTGACAGTCATTCTTTACGGCACTACCTATATGGCCACTGCGATTTCAGGTGAATTGAGAAAACGTCAGCGGCAGGTAGTAAGGCTGGGTGAGCAGTTGCTGGAAGAGAAGAATACCGAGCTGGAAAAGGCTTCCTCGGAAATGGCGGAGCTTACCGAAGAGAAGGACCGGTTTCTCCGGTTTCTCAGTATCGCCGCTCACGATTTGAAAGCGCCGCTTACGGCTATTCAGGGATTCCTGTGGTTAATGCTGGGGGGTTATTCCGGGGATATTACCGAAAAACAGCGGCACATGCTGGACAGGAGCAGCAAGCGTATCAACGAACTGCTTAAACTCATCAGTGACCTTCTGGACATTCCACGCATAGAGACCGGACAGATAATACCGGAGATTAAAGAGATTTCTCTCAGGCAGGCGGTAAGGAACTGCCTCCAGGAACCCCGCAAGGAGGCCAGGGAAAAAGGACTGAAACTGAGGGTGGAATTACCGGAAACGCTTAGCCGGATTCGTGGTTCGAGTCCGAGGATTCAGCAGGTAATTACGAACCTGGTGGGCAACGCAATACACTATACCGAAGAAGGCACCATAACCATGAAAATAACGGAACAGAATGATTACATCCAGGTTGAGGTAGAGGACACGGGGATTGGTATCCCTGCTGAAGATATGCCGTACATTTTTGATGATTTTTTCAGGGCAAGCAACGTAGATGTRAAGGGGACCGGATTGGGACTCTCGATAGCGAAGAGAATYGTCGAAGCCCATGAAGGCACAATCTGGTGYGAAAGCCCATGCCCGGGAGCCGACCGGGGAAGTAGATTCGTCTTTACCTTGCCCATATCAGGGAAAGGCACAYGGAGGCAGGAGCWATGAAGGCAGGTACYAACTTAGAGAAAGTCCTGGAGAGCGGAAGGTTYACCGTTACCGCAGAGGTAGGTCCACCAAAGGGYGCCAGYCCAACGGTGGTACGGCGTAGAGGAGAACTGATTCGCAACTATGTTGATRCTGTCAATGTGACCGACAACCAGACCGCCGTGGTCCGGATGTCCAGCTGGGCCGGCTGTTCGATTCTGAGAACGCTTGGCATTGACCCCGTCATGCAGATAGTCTGTCGTGACAGGAACAGGATAGCTATTCAGAGTGATGTACTTGGTGCTATCGGCCTTGGCATCGGAAACATACTCTGCCTCTCGGGAGACCACCAGAGATTCGGAAACCACCCCTCGGCTAAAGGTGTTTTTGATATCGACTCTATACAGCTGGTACAGACCTTAAAAAATATGCGGGACGAAAAGAAATTCATCTGTGGTGAAGATGTCTCCGGTGAAGTCCGCATTTACATTGGTGCTGCGGCTAACCCCTTCGCTGACCCCTTTGAGTTCCGGGTAGCAAGATTGGCCAAGAAAGTCAAGGCCGGAGCCGATTTCATTCAAACTCAGGCAGTTTACGATGTCTCCAGGTTCCGCAAATGGATGGATATGGTCTGCGAGCGGGGCCTTGATGAAGAGGTACATATTCTGGCAGGAATCATCCCGATAAGGTCGGTGGGTATGGCCCGTTACATGCGGGACTATGTCGCTGGTGTCACCGTTCCGGATGAGATTATCACCAGGCTGGAACAGGCGGAAAACACCAAGGAAGAAGGGTTGGTAATACCCCTGGAGATTATCGAAGAGCTTAAGGAAATACCGGGTGTCCATGGTATACACATTATGGCAGTGGGCTGGGAAGACATAGTCCCCGAGATTGTAGAAAGGGCTGGATTGTTACCAAGACCTGTGCTATGATTCCGGAGGAGGTAAACATGCCGCATAAGATACTGATAGTAGACGATGACCCTGATATCCTGGACGCTTTGACGATGATCCTTGAATCTCAGGACTACGAAGTAGTTACCGCTCGTGACGGTGTGGAGGGACTGGCCAATCTCAAGGCGGAAATGCCTGACCTCATGATACTTGACCTCCTGATGCCCAAGATGGACGGATTCAGTGTCCTTAAGGAACTCCAGGATTCCAGGTGGTCCAAGTACAGGAACATACCTATCCTCATTCTGACCTCGGTCAGGGAAGAAGCCAGCAGGCGACGCTACGAGTTGGAAACAGGCCTGGAACTGGGCGTTGATGATTATGTGGAAAAACCGATGCCTCCGGACGTACTTCTGGAACGCGTAGAGAGGCTCATCAAGAAGAAAGGGCGTGGATAGAAACAGGTCAGGTAGCTCGGTACCGGAGGGGGAGTGAGAATGGAAAATAAAGCAAAAATACTCATTGTTGATGACGATGTTGACTTCGTGGAATCAATAAAGACCGTTCTTGATGCCGCGCCTTATGACGTTTCCGTTGCTTATCAGGGTGAGGAAGGGCTGCAAAAGGCAAGGGATGAACATCCGGACCTTATCCTCCTTGATGTAATAATGCCGGTTAAAGACGGGTTCACGACTGCCGAGCAGTTGAAGAAAGACCCCGAGCTTGCCGAGATTCCTGTCCTGATGCTCACAGCGTTTGGGTCTCAAGTCAGCGAAACTTCGATTCCGAGAAGCCGCGGATATACACTTGAAGCTGAAGGCTACATTGAGAAACCCGTAAATCCCCAGAATCTGCTTGCAGAAGTAGCAAAAGCTCTAAAGAAAGCACGCTCTTAGCCCATATGATTGGGCCTGAAACAGGATTTACTTCATAACTAATGCCACGAGGTAAGTGCTGGTATCACTACCGGGGATGCATCAGGACGCCCTGGTTGTTTCCGTACCTTAGGGTCAGGGCTTGCTGTTCCTGCCTTTTCTGAATACACATCACATTGATTGACACCCGCGTATGTTGGATATATTATTGGTGACACAGTGACTGAAACAAGGGCACATCACTGAGTTTTCAAATGGGAAATACTGGTTAAGGAGTGCTGATATGCTGCCGGAAGAAGTAACCAGATTTATCGGCAAGAAAGGACCTCCCAGCGTCTTCGATGTAGAGAGAGAGGCCATCAGGAGATTTGCCGACTCCATCGACGACCCGAATCCACTCTACTGGGATGAAGAATACGCTAAAAAGAGCAAATACGGGGCTATTATTGCTCCTCCGGGATTTATCTCGGCACCCTGGTTTTCAGGTCGTCCGAGAAAATGGGGGCAAAAAGGGGAGACCGTTCCCGATGAAACAGCGGGCGTAAGAGCTGCAATTGTCAAAGCAGGCTTCGGGCGCATTCTTGATGGCGGGATAGATTACGAGTTTATCAAACCGGTCAAGGCCGGGGATACCATCACATCTCAATCGGTTATTGCGGATATTACTGTACGGGAAGGCCGTACCGGAAAAATGGCTTTCCTGACAACAGAGATAACATACACAAACCAGGACGGCGAGGTTGTTGCCAGATCACGCTCAACCGGTATCCATCCCGAAGGTCAACCGGGCGACTGACGTATCATTTTTACCTGGAGGAGAAAGATGACTGAGCAAATATTCTGGGAAGATATAAATGAGGGTGACGAACTGCCTGCACTGAGCAAGGTTGCCACAACACAAACACTGGTAAAATGGGCCGGAGCATCAGGTGACTTTGTTCCCCTTCACTATGATGACGACTTCGCAGCAGCTTCAGGTGTGGGTAAGCCTATCGTCCATGGAGCCCTTAAGCGGCAGTGGCTGGTACACCTGATGACAGACTTCGCAGGTGAAGACGGTTTTCTCAAGAATTTTTCCTGCCAGTACCGGCAGATGGACTACCCGAGAGGGATGAAATCGCTGACCGAGCCCCTTGACGGGGAGACCTGGCAGGTTAAGGG
>DUES01000193.1 GCA_011192055.1 Dehalococcoidia bacterium | reverse complement strand
TGTGGCAGAAAGACCTCGCTTAACGACCTGGTGAAGCATATCGTTGAAGCAACAGGGAAAGATATACAGCCAGTTTACCGTGAATCCAGGGCCGGTGACGTAAAAGACAGCCTGGCAGACATCTCCCGGGCCAGTGAGTTTGGATATGAGCCGCACTGGACACTGGAGGAAGGACTGAAAGAGACCATAAAAGCACTGCTCCATAGCCAGTAAGAACCTGTCTATTGCGGCACTGTAAAATAGTCAGGTTATTTGTCGGGGATAGTGCCGGGGCAGAGCTGTAGAATACACGAACGTAGAATACGCATAAACTGTCTATGTAATGGAGGGCTGTAACATGCGGCATTCCACTATTGTTGGAACAGGTTTCTATGTACCACCTGACATCTGGACAAATGATGATATGACCCGGCTCATGGATACCTCGGACGAATGGATCCAGGAGCGCACAGGGATTAAACAGCGGCATATCGCAGAAGAGGGTACCGGGTGTGCGGACCTCGCCAAGGAAGCCGCCGAACGAGCCATTGCCGACGCCGGTATGACCAACGACGACATTGACATGATTATATTCGCTACCCTGAATCCCGATGTTTTTTTTCCTGGTTCAGCCTGTATTCTCCAGAGTAAAATGCCTTTCGGGACAATCCCTGCCCTTGATATACGGCAGCAGTGCACCGGATTTGTCCATGCCGTGGCTATTGCGGACTCTTTTATCCGTACCGGCTGGTGTAATAATATCCTTATTGTTGGTTCGGAAGTACATTCTACGCGGTTGGACTTCACGACGCGCGGACGCGATGTGGCTGTTCTATTCGGTGATGCTGCAGGTGCGGTGGTAATGACGCCAACTGAAAATGAGGATGAGGGTGTAATTGATTTCACGCTCCACGCCGAAGGTGAGCATTTCGATAAACTCTGGATACCTGCACCCTATGGATATGTACGTGGTGGTATTACACACGAGATGATTGATAATGCTGAGCATTACCCCATAATGCAAGGCCGTGGTGTATTCAAGCATGCCGTCCCACGTTTCTGTGAGAGCATCAGTGAAGTGCTGGAGAAGACCGGCTACAGTATCGATGATCTGGACCTTTTCATCCCTCACCAGGCAAACCAGCGAATCACCAACATGGTCGCTTCTAAAATGGGAATACCTACTGAAAAGGTAGTCTCGAATATAGACCGCTACGGAAATACCACCGCTGCCACTATTCCCATCTGCATGTGTGAAAGCCGTGAGGACGGCCGGCTCAGGAAAGGCTCTTTACTGCTGTTTGCTGCCTTTGGTTCCGGGTTTACGTGGGGTTCCGTCCTGATGCGCTGGACTCTTTGACATAAACAGCTTGGCTGCTAGACTTATTATTGCGGTTTTGTTAACCGTTTTACGGCTTCCTCGATTCGTTGCAGGCCCAGCTCCAAGGTACTCCTCGGGCAGGCTATATTCATCCTCTCGAAACCTTCTTCTGTGCAGCCGAATTGAGTCCCCGGCTGCAGACCGACCATAGCATCCTCACGCACAAATGTCCCCAGTTTACCAGGTCCTATACCGCAATCACGGAAGTCCAGCCAGGCCAGGTATGTGCCCTGAAGGGGAGCTACCTTCAGTCCGGGAATCCTCTCTGCTGCAAATTCCCTGAGGAACCCGGAATTACCCTGAAGATATACAAGGAGCTGTTCCAGCCACGGCTCCCCGTGAGCATAAGCTGCTTCGGTTGCGGCCAGACCAAACATATTCGGTGAATTCGCTCCGCAACTGCGCAGCATAGTGGTGTAGCGTTCTCTCAGTCCAGGATTTGGAATGATAATGTTTGACGTCTTCATTCCCGGCAGGTTGAATGTTTTACTGGCGCCCGTACACGTAATGGAGTTCTGCGCAAAATCGTCATTAATAGATGCAAAAGGTACATGCTCGAAACCGTCATAGACTATATCGCAGTGAATTTCRTCAGCAATTACSAGGATATTGTGTTCCAGGCAGAACYGRCCAAGTTGAATCAGTTCCTCTTTTTTCCACACRCGCCCRACCGGATTATGCGGRCTGCAGAGAATAATCAYTTTCGTGCGGGARTCKACCTTTTCTTTCAAATCRYYAAAGTCRAYYRCRTACTGWCCGTTCTGCAMWRKCATRGGATTATCAAGGATTTCRCAGTCRTTRCTYTTRATGGCAYTGAAGAAAGGGWAATAKGCSGGWGTTTGTAMAATWATSCGGTCACCKGGAGAYGCAAATGTCCTGATTAAYACRTATATCGCGGAAACTACTCCRCAGGTAAGTACYATCCATTCCCGWTCGATKKCCCRGTTRTGMYGYTTCYTYRTCCAGTTAATMACMGTGTCGTARTAYRACTKYGGKACGSTKGAATAACCAAAKATRCCCTGYTCRGCCAGRCGTTTCAGRGCRTCAAYAACAGGYCGGGGWGACCTGAAATCCATGTCSGCCACCCACATCGGCAGGATGTCTTCAACGTTGAAAAGCYGGTCGGCSGAGTCCCACTTGACYGAATTGGTATTRCGMCGCTCAATKACGGAGTCGAAATCRTACTGCATTRGTTRTCTTTAYCYSGTTCCGGCTGWTTTAKTCCYTCAGGTCCTTCATGCGTTCTGCTGCTGTATCCTTGTGGCGATTTATCACATTCCTGATTGTCTGGTACCCGGAATCAAGGAGGGCCATGCTGTCCGGCTCAAGGTCTCTTGTCAGACATACCTGCGGACCGACGATGGAGTTTGGTCCCACCCGCACACCCGGCATAAGGCTGGAGTTTACTCCGCTCCGGCAATTATCGCCGACTATTGCACCGAGTTTGTCCAGACCGCTGTCAATACTGTCGTCCACGCCGACCGATACGTTCTTTTCGTCAAAGCGCCAGTTGGCAAATATGGTATTAGCCCCGAAAGAGCAGTTGTTACCAATAATGCCATCACCAATATAGCACATATGAAACCAGCAGCCGTCACCGATATAGGAGCCCTTGATTTCGGTGGCAAACCCGACCACGCAGTCGGACCCGAGATGGCTATAGGCGCGGACAAGGCTGCCGTTGCCAATGACAGAATTTGCCCCGATATAGACCGGACCGCGTATCACGGCATTCTCGAACACCCTGACGTTTTCGTCGATAAACACTTTACCGTCAATAACGGCACTCTCCGATATTTTCGCCGATGGGGAAATATAGGGCTGGCTTCCGTCAAGGAATTGTTTTACCACAGATAACAGGTGCCAGGGGTATTTAATCGGGGTCCAGGAACCAGAGTAGGGAACGACCTTTACCACCTTTTTTTCTTTAACCATGCTGTCGATGGCACATTCGTAGACATCATCATAGTCTGTTTCAACACGGGCAATATGCTCCAGCAGTTGCTGCGGGTCTGTGTGCAGGTGCAGGAGGACATTGACCAGGTTGGAAGGTTCGTTGCCCTTACCCGGTTTCTCAACGATATGCGTCAATTCGCCGCCGTCGTTGATTTCAAGGTAACCGCCGGGGAAATAATCACTCACCTCATAACCGATCATATACGAAACTGCCGGGTCTGCACGGTAAGCTGCAAGAAGTCCGGTATAAGCAGAACTGTCAAAGACATCGTTGGGATTCGCTACGATAATTTCACTGTCCAGGAACTGAGCGGCACTCTGAAGGGCATCGGCGATACCATTGGGCTTCTCCTGGACGGCCAGCTCAACACCGATACCTTTGATATTGCTGACGATTTCTTTAATACGCTGTATGCAACGGGTGTTGCCAACAATGATAAAATCACTCAGACCTGCCTGCCGCGCCATGTCAATCTGGTGCTCAAGCAATGTTTTACCGAGGAACCTGAACAGAAACTTGTCCTCGGTGAGAGGGAACATTCTTTTACCGATTCCGCCACAAAGAAAGACTACCTTCATTCTGCCAACCTTGAAACCGTCCTTTGTACTATCTCTACACCACGTTTCAGCAGTGTTTTCGTCTCCGGTTCATAACAGGACTCGGCATTTACCCGAATGAGTGGCTCGGTCCCGCTGGCCCTGATGAGAAGCCATGAATCATCGAATTCAAGCCGGAGCCCGTCCAGCGAATTGATATAGCGCGGATTAAATTCAGCCGCACCCTGCTTAACAGCTTCCATAACAGGCATTTTATGTGTATTGGGACAGGATATCCTGTCCTGCATCGAATACAGTGGTGGTACTTTTTCAAGGGAACTCCGTATATCTCCGGGGTCATTAATTCTTGAAAGCAACGTAAGAGCAGCGAACATGGAGTCGGGATAGAGGCCTGCTTCCGGCATGATGTAAACGCCGACCGGCTCTATTCCAATTGCTGCATCGAGCTCGCGGACGAGGTGAGCTACATAGACATCACCGACCTTGCCGCGGACCACTTCGGCACCCAGGTCCCGTACCGCCAGGTCGGTCAGATTCCCGGTTTCAACAGTAGCGGCGACCTTTTTCTTACCGTTCCGGGCTATTGCCAGTCGTGAAATGAAGGCAACAGCTTCATTGAAACCGATAAATCCTGCTTCATCCATAAACACAACACGGTCAGCATCACCGTCGAAGCATACCGCGAAGTCGGCACCATGCTGTTTCATAAATTCATAGGTGCCCTGGAGAGTGTCTTCTTTTGGCTCCGGGTCCCGTCCCGGGAAATGACCGTCCGGAGTATCATTAAGCGGTAATACGTCCAGTCCAATGCGTGCAAACAGCCTGGATGCAAACCCGGCGGCTGCGCCATTGGCAGCATCGACAACAATTCTTGAGTTATGCTTGAAACTTCCTGAAGGGAACCTGTCCGCCAGGAATCTTACATAGTATTCTCCCGCATCGTCAGTCTGTTCGATACTACCGGGAGATATATTTCTGAATTCACGTTGTGCGTAAATTCGCTCTATTTCTACTTCCTGGGCACGGCTGTACCCGATGCAGTCGGCATTGAAAAGCTTGATGCCGTTAAACTCCGGGGGATTGTGCGAAGCCGTTATCATGACTCCGGTATCAAAACCCAGCTTACGGGTGAGGAAAGCGAGTGCAGGAGTCGGCAGTATTCCCATCATTGTAACGTTAATGCCGGTACTGCGGAGTCCGCTGGCAACGGCGTTACCGACAGCACCACGACTGAGTCGAGAATCTGTGGCTATGCAGACCCTGGCGTGTGGCGGAAGCGTGCTGCCCAGTGCCCGGGCAACGTCCCTGCAAAGTTCTTCGGGCAGGTCATCACCGAAAACTCCCCTGACGCCGCTACTGCCAAATAAACGTGGATAGCCCTGCTCTGAAAATTCCGGCTTGTCTGTCATTGATTCAGCTCTGCACACAATCGACTGCTACGTACGCATAGTCGAACCCGGTCTGCAATGGAAATATGTTGTATTTGTATTGCACCGCTGGAGTGAATAGTGCATGGTCAGGAAACATGCTTCAACCGGCCCCCTCCCTGCCCCTGTCCTGTAGAAATTGTGACAGGACTCCAACTGATAATACATTCTAGGTCAGGCATGAGATAAAGTCAACGATTTACTGCGTGTTATAACTATCGGCAGGCACGGCACCGGAGTTCAGAATACGATATGATATCAGTCTGTCAGGCTGTTCTTAACCAGGTCTCTCGCCGCTTCGAGGTCTTCAACTGTATCTATTTCCATGCAGAATTCCCCGTAATAGAGCGGCCGTAGTTCTATTCGGCCGGAGACCCGGTTAAAGGCGTCTTCAGCGTAACAGTTCAGTTTGTTATCACGCACGAAATTATCGATTTCTTCAAGCCATATCCTGAAACCGTCCCGCGAAAACCGGTACATCGGTGCACAGAAAAAAGCGCCGGTTCCGGTGACATCTACACCGATACGCTTAACCGTACCATTCTCAATCAGCGCCTTGAAATCTTTCTCCGGCGGTTTCACACCCCGGTTCACCAGGACACTGTTATCGTTAGTTTCTAACAGCCGACTCACCAGCACATCGTCGAACAGGAGGTCGGCATGAAGGAGAAGGATATCGCTGCCGATGAAGTCCCTGGCAAGCCACAGCGAATAAATATAGTTTGTTGATGCGTATAAAGGATTATGCACGAATGTTACATCGAGGTGGTGGTTACGTCGAACGTGTTCCTCGATTTTATCGCAAAACGGTCCGGTGGTAATGATGATACTCGTTACCCCGTGCCCGGCCAGGGCAGTAAGCTGGCGGTCCAGAATTGTTTTCCCACCGATGTCCAGAAGTGTCTTGGGGAGGTTATCCGTCAGCGGACTTAACCGTGTGCCTGCTCCGGAAGCAAGTATCAGTGCCTTCATTGTTGTGCACCGGCAGATGAATCTGTGGCAATCTGCTCAAATATGCGCTGCACGTCTGTTGCGGTAACGTCCCGGGGATTATTGGTAAGGTGTCTCCGGTCAGCCGTAACCTCGTTCGTCATCTCTGAAATATCCCAGCCCGAATCCCACCGTGAGCCGGCAAGGGATACTATTCCTTTCAGTGTCTGTACCAGAACAGCATCTGTTCTGTTGAATTCAAGGACGCCGGGCAGGGCCATGGCTACTGCCTGTCCATGCGGCACCCCCCGGTTCGACAGTGCGTAGGAAACAGCATGACCGAGAGCTGTCCCCGAATTCCCGAAAGCCATGCCTGCCATCAGGCTGCCCAGTGCCATATTAACTCTTGCTTCAGGAAGATTCTCTATTGCCGCCTTGAGGTTATCCCTGAGTAATTCATAAGCCCTCAGTGCCAGGGCTTTCACCACGGGATTACTCTTTCTTGATTCATAGCACTCTATCGCATGCGCCAGTGCGTCAATACCGCTAAAGGCCGTTAATTGCGGAGGCATTGTGCTGCTGATGTCCGGGTCCACAATTGCCACATCAGGCAGCAACCCGGTATCAACGATTGCCTGCTTCCTGCCACTTTTTTTAAGAACTGCTTCATGGGTAACTTCGCTGCCACTGCCGGCAGTCGCGGGTATCAGTATACGGGGCAGACCCCTGTCAGCGGCAGCCTTCTTGGCGACATCCATGACACTGCCGCCACCTAAACCCAGGACCACGTTACAGCCTGTATCACCCGCCAGCTTTGCACAACCGAGTGCATTTTCCATGGGAGGTTCGGGGTCTACACCGGTGAAGACTGCACTGTCCAGTCCCCGGCTGTGCAGGTTGTCCTTAATCCGCAAAAAGGCAGCCCGCTGTGCCATACCGGGACTGGTGACAATGAGGGCCTTGTTCCCGCCAAGTCTTATAACCTCACTGGCGAGTTGTGATATTGAGCCTGACCCGAAGATAATCTTTTCCGGGAGGCAGAGTGTAAAATTCATGTCAGGCTCCAATCGCACTGGCACGAAACCGGGTCTTCAGTTCCTCCGGCGTCAGGGTTACCCGTCCGATATCCTCCATGCCGCCTTTATCAACCTTGACCAGGATAAAGAAAGGACCTTTGCCGGATATATCTTTCATGGTCTGCCGGAGTTCTTCCTCTGATGCTACCTTTCGTGAGAAGGGATACCCCGCGGCTTCAGCAATGTCTTCAAGTCTGGCAGTTGTGGAGGTTGTTCGCTGTCCGCCGGTACTGTCGTAGGCCTCGTTATCGAGTACAAAATGGAGCAGGTTTGCCGGTGCGAAGTGACCGGTAGTTGCCAGGGAACCCATATTCATCAGGATAGCGCCATCTCCATCGATAACCACGATTCGTTTTTCCGGTAATGACAGGGCCAGTCCGAGCCCTATTGATGACGCCTGCCCCATCGAGCCAATCATGTAGAAATTACGCCCGGATTCGGCAATGGTAAATAACTCACGGCTTATCATGCCCGTTGAAGATACAACGAGGTCGTCTTTTGCAAGGAATTCAGCTATGATGCGTATTGCTTGGTACCGTTTCATTTAACTATACCTTTTCTCAAAATGACGGCAGAAGGTAATCCTTTGTCACGCATATTCTTCATTGCCGCCGATACTGCCTGTTCAGGGTTTTCCGGCTCCACTGCAAATGTATCGATACCAATGTATTCCAGCAGCCTGACAGTAACCCGGCCCATAACAAGATGTTCCGGCGCATCGTTACCCTGGTAGCCCCGCCAGCTTACAACCAACAGTACCGGTATCTTATACGGTATTGCCAGGGATGTCAGCGGATTGATAGTATTTCCAAGACCGGAGTTCTGCAGCAATACAACCGGGCTTTTACCCGCCAGGTACGCTCCTGCAGCGATACCCATTGCCTCATCTTCCCGGGTTGCGGAAACATACGGAACCCTGTCCTGTGATGAAAGATAACTGATGATGTCCTTCAGAATTGAACAGGGTACCCCGGAAGCAAAGTCAAGACCTTGACGTTCCAGCATGTTGCAGAATTCAGCAGCGTTCACAGGGTCTCCTTGCACGACGGTCTACGCTGTGGATAATAGCAGAAGCAGTTTCCACGGTCAAACGTAAACCGCCCTAAAAAACCGGATATCATGTCAATTGCGACGATACATACTGTCTGTTATTATTCTAACTAAGGTCAATGCTGTTATTCGGACATATTGGAATCACGCTGGGTGCCGCAACGCTGCTTTCCAACCTTCTGCCTGGTAAAGCATCCACAAACGGGATGAATATCAAGGAAAGGAAGGGTGAAAGTGAGTATCATCCGTTGAAACATTCGGGTGACGGACTGATGGTTCGCAGTAACTGGTGGTTTTCCAGACTGAATAACTACCTTGATATACGGTTTCTCCTGGTGGGAAGCATGCTGCCGGATATTATTGATAAACCGGTAGGACATCTTTTATTCCGTGAGACCTTTAGCAGCGGCAGGATATTCAGCCACAGCCTTTTATTCAACGTTCTGGTAGCACTACCCGGACTATATCTCTACCGCCGGTATCGCAAGAACTGGCTTGCAGCCCTTGCTGCCGGTTCGGTGATACACCTGCTCCTGGACCAGATGTGGCAGGCACCCCGGACATTATTCTGGCCATTCCAGGGACTGGCTTTTGACCGGGCAGACGTTACCGGCTGGTTTGATAATCTACTCCAGGCAATGGTCAGGGAGCCGGCTGTATTTGTACCTGAATTGATTGGTATAGCTGTTCTTTTACTGTTTGGTATTGTCCTGTTACGCAGGAAGATGCTCTTAACATTCCTGAGACACGGACAGCTAAGGTAGATACAATATTCGTGTTCCCTTCTTTGTTATTACTTCTATTATTTTCTATAATTGATACTGAATAGTATGAGGTGGTGAGGTTAATGAAGCAGAATTCTCAGGGTAATACGGATAATCCCAGGATATTGATAGTGGGCGGCGTCGCCGGAGGGGCATCCTGCGCAACCAGAGCACGCAGATTATCAGAAAAAGCAAACATTATTATCTTTGAGCGTGGACCTTTTGTATCGTTCGCCAATTGCGGCCTTCCCTATCACGTCGGCAATGTAATTCCGAATGAAGCGGACCTGCTTGTCACGACGCCGGAGCTGTTCCGTACAAGGTTCAATATAGATGTCAGGGTACAGAATGATGTACTGCTGATTGACCGGGAGAATAAAGAGGTCGAGGTCAGGAATCTGGTTACGGGCGAAACCTGCAGGGAGGGATATGATGCCCTTGTTCTCTCTCCCGGGGCAATGCCGGTTCGACCTCCTGTACCGGGAATTGACCTGCCGGGCATATTCACGCTCAGGACAATACCGGACAGCCGTGAAATCAGGAACTGGATTGATGGTAAACAGGTAAAACGGGCTATCGTTGTGGGTGGTGGTTTCATCGGCCTGGAGATGGCTGAAAATCTGACGAAACGTGGTATTTCCGTAGGAATCATCGAAATGCTGCCACAGGTAATGCCAGTGTTTGACCCTGAAATGATAGTATCAGTCCATGACCACCTGGTTGAGAAAGGTGTTTCTTTGCACCTCGGCGATGCTGTCGCCGGATTCGAACCGGGCAACAACGGTAACGGCATAACAGTCCGGACGGCGTCCG